>JBBRLR010000004.1:0-95231 GCA_038231255.1 Thermomicrobiales bacterium
AAGCCCGCGCTACCCACTCCCACGACGGCGACGATCTGCCGGCTTTTAGACGCTTCCCCATTCCCGGTTCTGTTGACAAATCACGGCCCCGTGCTAGACTCAGCACATCGGAGTTTTCAACCTTGGGCCCTGTCGCATCGCGTTTCCGGCATTCCGTTTCGGATCGGAGTGTCGCGGTATCAATGCCCACCCCGCGTGGGGGCAGCCGACGCCTTGCACGACATACACGCCGTGACGAGGCAGACAGGAGAAATGAGCCATGCACCAGCAACGTCGGTCCGCACCATTGTCCCGGCGGCAGTTCCTTGGTGGCGCCGCGACGCTGGCAGGAGCCGCGCTGCTGACGGCCTGTGGCGGTGGTCAGGGGGAGAGCGGTGGGGCTGCGACGACCGCGCCGAAACCGGCGGGCACCACCGCCCCGGCCGCTGCGGCAGCGACAACCGCGCCCGCGACGGGCGGGAGCCCGGCCGCCGGTGCGCCGACGACTGCTGCGGCGGCGGGAACACCCGCGCCGAACCTCACGATCATTCCGGGCAAGTTCAACGTCTGGTTCTCGGCCAACTGGAACACCGTCACAGACGAGGCGGTCGGCAACACCTTCGTTGACTGGGGCAAGCAGAACGGCGTCAATGTTGAGTGGCAATCTATCCCCGGCTCGCCGATCATCCTCCAGAAGGAAGCCGCAGCGGTCGCGGCGGGCCAGCCGCCCGAACTCGACAACAACAACATGACTTACTGGTACACCCAGGGCGAGATGGGCGACCTGGGGGCGATCGTCAACAAGTACAAGGGGATGGCCGGCGGCATGTTCCCGATCGCCATCAGCTCGCTGACCGCCCCGGATGGCACAGTCATCGCGGCGCCCTATGCCGTTGATGTCTGGCCCGCACACTGGCGGACAGACCTGATCGGCGCGAAGACGGGCGGCAAATTCTTCGAGTCCTACGATCAACTGATCGAACTCGGCCCTTCGATCCAGCAACCGCCGAAGAACTACACCTACGCGATGGCGCTTGGCCATGAGGGTGACCACGTTAACAACCTCGTCACGATCCTCTGGGCCCACGGCGGTCGCCTTAACGATGAGAAGGGCCTGCCGGACATCACGAACCCCGCCAACAAGCTGGCGATCCAGACCGTCGTCAATATGTGGAAGGCGAAACTGATCCCGCCCGATACATTCGCCCAGACGGTGACGTCGTGGAACAACGAGACCTATCAGAAAGGTCGCGGCCTGATTGCGGTCAACCCGGCGACGATCATGGGCTGGCTCCTCGTCAACGACAAGGACCTCGGCAACAATACTGGCCTCGCGACACCGCCGAAGGGGCCGGCGGGCGGCTTCGCCGAAGGCGCGGCCCTCGGCTTCGGCTACTTCAAGAAGGCGAAACTGGTGGACCAGTCGCAGAAGGCGCTCGATTACTTCATGGGGCCGGACAACCTGCTGAAGATTTCCAAGTCCGTCGAGGGCCGCTTCGTGCCGGTCTATCAGGACCATGCCAAGGGCGACTTCTGGGACAAGAGCAAGTTCTCCGAACTGAAGAATATCGCCACGGTCGGTCGCGTCCGCAACTGGCCGGCGCCGTCGCAGCCGTGGTTGCCGGATGTCACCGACGCCAAGTACGTCCTTTCCGACATGATGAACAAGGTCATTAACCAGAACGTGGCCATCGAGGACGCCCAGGCGGCGGCGCAGAAGGACATGATGGACTCGTACAATAAGTTCGTGAAGAAGTAGGACAGTAGACAATAGACAGTAGTCAGTAGTCAGGATGAGAATCAATCTCTCTGGCTACTGTCTACTGTCTACTGTCTACTACCTGCTACGGAGGTTCCCGTGGCGAGGGCAGAAGCGACCTACACGCCGGGTACGATTAAGGGGTTTGAAACCGGCTCGCGCAGTCCGGTCCGGCGGCTGCTCGGGCCGGATTGGCGGTTGGGCTGGATACTGGTCGGCCCGGTCTTCCTGATCATCGCCGCGCTGCTAATTTATCCGTTTTTCGATGCCATCGCGCTTTCCTTCCAGGATCGGTTCATCGGCAAGGCCGGCCACTGGATCGGCGTGCGGAACTATACCGATCTGATCCGCAACCCGAACTCGCACTTCCTCAAGGCGGTGTGGAACACCTTCGCGATCACCGCCGGGGCGATTGTCAGCAAGTTTTTCATCGGCACGGCGATGGCCTGCGTACTCAATCAGCAGATTCGCGCGCGTAATCTCTGGCGCGGCCTGATGTTCCTCCCGTGGGCCGTGCCCGCCGTCGTCACCGCTTATGCCTGGCGGTTCATGTTCGACACCTCCGGCCCGATCAACGGGATGATTGCCCAGTTCCATCTGCGCGACGATTACATCTACTTCTTCAATGACGCTAAAGTGGCGCTCCCGGCACTGGTCCTCGTCATCGTCTGGTCGGGCACGCCGTTCTGGACGATGAATATCCTCGCCGGGATGCAGGCGATCCCCGGCGAGTTGTACGAGGCGGCGGAACTCGATGGCGCGGGCACTTTCCAGCGTTTCCTCTACATCACGATGCCGAGCCTGAAGCACGTCTTCTTCGTGACCGCGCTGCTTTCGACGATCTGGACCTCCGCGAATCTCGTCCAGATCCTCATCCTGACCGGCGGCGGCCCGAACTACAGCACGACGACGCTGCCGCTGCTCGCCTATCTCGTCGCCATCCCCGGCGCGCGTCTCGGCGGTGGCGCGGCGATCGCGATGACGATGCTGCCGGCCTACCTGGTCCTCGTTTATTTCCTCACGCGTCAGATGCTGAAGCAGGAGTAACGCATGGCGACCGTAACGGCAACGCGAACATCGGCGCGCAAAGCGGCCCGCGCCTCGGAAAAGGCGGGGCACCGGAAGATCAGCCGTGGGTGGATGATCGCGACCTATATCGGGTTGGCCTTCTTCCTGTTCTGGACCCTCGTGCCCTTTTTATGGATGCTGCTCGCCTCGCTCAAGACGAACAAGGAGATTTACGACGACTTCACGCTGGTGCCGAAGCACCTCTTTTTCGGCCATTATTCCGCCCTGCTCAAGGGCGGCGGCGGTAGCAAGGCGTCCGGCAGTTTCCGGCAGTGGCTGCTCAACAGCTCGATCATTGCCGTCAGCGTAACCGCGCTTTCCGTCACCTTCGGCGCGCTCGCCGCCTACTCGATCACGCGGCTGCGCTTCACCGGTCGCGCGTTTCTGGCGCGCGGGCTGATCTACACCTACCTCGTGCCGAATGCGCTCCTGTTCATCCCGCTCTTCACGATCGTCGCCCGGCTCCATCTGGTGGACACCCTGCAGGCGATGATCCTCGTCTACCCGACATTCACGCTACCCTATTGCACCTGGATGATGGCGAGCTACTTCCGCAGCATCCCCATCGAACTGGAGGAAGCGGCGCGGGTGGATGGCTGCACGCGGATCGGCGCACTTTTCAAGGTCGTCATGCCGATTGCCGCCCCAGCGGTGGCGGTCGTGGCGATCTTCGCCTTCACGCAATCGTGGAATGAATTCTTGTACGCGCTCGTCTTCACCAACTCGCTGGCGACGCGCACCGTCACCGTTGGCCTGACGCAGATGCTCGGCGAGGATGTCTTCTTCTGGGGCCAGATGATGGCTGGCGCGCTGATCACCGCCGTCCCGCCCGTCGTCCTCTACATGGTCGCCCAGCGCTTCGTCATCCGTGGCCTCGCTGCGGGCGGTGTCAAACTCTAACCAATCGAAGGCGGGAAAACGCGGAGAGCGCAGAGAACACAGAAGAAAAGAAGGGGGATCGTTTTTGTCCCTCTTCTTTTTCTTCTCCGCGCTCTCTGCGTCCTCTGCGTTTTCCCCGCCTTCGATTTCTTCGGCGCGCTCGTGTACTCGACACCCCAATGGAAGAAGGGGATGACAATGTCCGCGCCGACGCTACCGGACTCACAATCGTTTCCGCGCCAGGGTCAGGCCGTCGCCGATGGGGAGGAGGCTGAGGTCAACTCGCTCGTCCTGGTGGAGGTGGGCATTGAAGGCACGCATCGCGACGGTGCCCGGCTGCTGGTCGGCGGGGTCGGCGACGCGGCCATTGCGGAGCACATTGTCAATCGCGATCACGCCGCCGGGCCGCAGCAACTGGAGGCAGCGTTCGTAATAATCGGGATACGCCTCTTTGTCCGCGTCAATGAAGGCAAAGTCGAATGCGCCTTCTTCGCTCGCGTCGAGCAGGCCGTCGAGCGTTTGCAGAGCGGGCGCGATGCGGAGGTCAATTTTGCTCTCGACCCCCGCCTCTCGCCAGTAGCGCCGGGCGGTTGCGGTCCATGCTTCGCTTACGTCACAGGCGATGATTTGCCCGTCCGATGGTAAAGCAAGTGCGACACAGAGCGAGGAGTAACCGGTGAAGACGCCGATTTCGAGCGTCCGCCGCGCGCCGATGGCCCGGACGAGGAAGGCGAGGAACTGCCCCTGTTCCGGTGCGAGTTGCATCTGGGCGTTCGGTAGGTGCGCCGTTTCGTCGCGCAGTTCCTGGAGAAGGGCCGGTTCCCGGAGCGATGCCCCAAGCAGGTAATCGTACAGGTCGTCGCTCATTGTCAGCGTCCGGCGTGACATCGTGCTCCTCCTTGGAAGAAAATTCGCGTGAAACGCATTGTAACGTCTAGAGTATCACCCTCCCCGGCGGTTTACCGCTCTGGGATGCGCCAAAAAGGAGGAAACGTGATGGTCACGGTTGAGAGGGAAGTTTCGGTTGCGTCTCCCGCGCCGCTGTCTCCGAATGATACCAGCAATACGCGCCGTATCACCCTCGATATCCTCAATCGCCTCTTCGGTGCATCACCGCCGCGTACCGTTGACATACGCCTGTGGGACGACACCCGCTGGCCCGCGAACGCACCGGACGACGTGATGGCGACAATCATCCTCAACCATCCGGGGACGCTGCGGCGCATGTTCCTGCCGCCGACCGAGCGCGCCGTTGGCGAGGCATTCATCCGGGGCGATTTCGACATCGAGGGCG
Organism: Thermomicrobiales bacterium; assembly: GCA_038231255.1. Taxonomy (GTDB): domain Bacteria; phylum Chloroflexota; class Chloroflexia; order Thermomicrobiales; family JALYUS01; genus JALYUS01. The sequence goes on from JBBRLR010000004.1 coordinate 4,980, forward strand.
ATCTGGAAGCCGCGTGCGCACTCAACGATCTGGTCGGGGCCGCGCATCGCACGCCCGCGACGGCGCTGGCGCTCCTCAATCTGCTCCGCCAACTGCCGGAAGCGGGCGGTGCGCCGATCAGCGAGCGGCCTGCAGCGCGCTTGCACGGGCGACAATACTCCGGCAAGCGGGACCGTGCGGCGATCCAGTATCACTACGATGTTTCCAACGAATTCTACGCGCTCTGGCTGGATACGCAGATGACCTATTCCTGCGCCTACTTCGAGACGGGCGACGAAAGCCTCGATGCGGCACAGGAAGCGAAGTACGACCTGATCTGCCGCAAACTGCGCCTCCGGCCCGGCGAGCGGCTGCTCGACATCGGTTGCGGCTGGGGTGGGCTGATGCGGTTCGCCGCCGCGCGCTACGGCGTCGAGGCGACGGGGGTCACACTCAGCGCCCAGCAGGCGGCGCTGGCGAAAGAGCGTGCGGCGGCGGCGGGTCTCAGCGATCGCGTGCGCGTCCTGCTCGAAGATTACCGTAACCTGCCCTCCCGCATGCCATTCGACAAGATCGTCAGCGTCGGGATGTTTGAGCATGTCGGGCGACCGCACCTGTCGGAGTATTTCACGACCGCGCACCATCTCCTGAAGGCAGGTGGCCTTTTCCTCAATCACGGCATCGCCAACCAGCACGACTTCCAGAATCCCGCACGCCGCGCGATTGATCGGGAGATCAATGCCCGCACATCGTTCGTCTGGAACTATGTTTTTCCCGATGGCGAACTCGTGCCGATCAGCGAATCGCTTGGCATCGCGGAGCGCGCCGGGTGGGAAGTACGCGATGTCGAGAGCCTGCGCGAGCATTATGCGATGACCCTCCGCCACTGGAACCGGCGACTCGCCGCCCACGAGAAGGAGGCGAAGCGGCTCGTCGGTGAGGAGACGTATCGCGTCTGGCGCATCTACATGGCGGGCGCCGCGTATAGCTTCGCGCGCGAACGGATCAGCATCTATCAGGCAGTATTTGCCAAACCCGACGCCGCCGGAAACGCGCATATTCCTTTGACGCGTCGTGATATGTACGAATAGTGGTAGCGTCGACTTCAGCCTACGCTACCTGCCCATTGCTGCATGGAATAAACGACGCGCGCGCGGCGTAGGAAGAACGGCAGAGGCAGTTTCGCAATCGCCGTGTCAGGAGAATTAATGCCCACACTGACCGATCCCACCGCACCGCGCACCGGCTTCGACCCGGCGAGCGCGCCGACAGGGCAGATCTACAACCTCATCAATAGCATCGTCGCGCCGCGCCCGATTGCCTGGGTGAGCACGCGGAGCGCGGCGGGCGTGGCGAATGTCGCGCCGCATTCGTACTGCATGATCGTCTCGGCGAACCCGCCGATCATCGCCTTCTCCTCGACCGGCGACAAGGACACCTTGCGCAATATCCGCGCGACGGGTGAGTTCGTCTTCAATCAGGTGTCGGAAGCGCTCGCGGAGGAGATGAATCTTTCGTCCGCCAACTTCCCGGCGGATACGAGCGAGTTCGATTGGGCGGGCCTGACACCGGCGCCGAGCGTCGTGGTCGGCGCGCCGCGCGTCGGCGAATCGCCCGCCGCGATGGAATGCAGACTGCTCGACATTCAGGAGTATGGCGCGGAGCCGTCCCATCTGATCATCGGCCAGGTCGTTCATATCGCCGTGGATTCGGCTTTTCTGAAAGACGGCATCCTCGATTACACCCAAACCCGCCCCGTCGGCCGCCTCGCGCGGATCGGCTACAGTTTCACGCGCGAATTCTTCGCCATGCCCCGCCCCACCTATCAGGGCCTCCTCGACGCGGGCGCCCAGCCCAAGTCGCGGGGATGAATCCGGGGGAAACCGCAAAGACGCAAAGAGCGCAAAGAGCGCAAAGGATAGAGAGACAGAGGAAGGAATCGAACGCAAGTCACACGCGGGATTCTCTCACTTTGTCTTTTCTTTGCGCCCTTTGCGTCCTTTGCGTCTTTGCGGTTCTCTCCGGTTTGCCCGTTCCTGATTCAGTCTGGGAGGGCAGCGAGGAGGCGGTCTATTTCTTCCTCGGTGTTGTAGAAGTTCGGTGAGGCGCGTAGGCCGAGGGGGCGGAGGGCGACGACAATGCCCCGCTCCTCCAACTCCTTGACCATCGCCGCGTCTCGCTCCTTACTGCCGAGCGTGAAGGCGATGATCTGGGCGCGGTGCGCCGGATCGGGTGAACTGACGATCTCGACGCTTTCTTTGCGTGTGAGTCCGGCATAGAGATAGTCGGCGAGCGCGCGGTTCCGCTCCTCGATCGTCGCGATACCAACTTCCTCGATCAGCCCGAGCGAGGTGGCGAGCGCGGCCCAGCCGATCCGGTTGCCGCCGCCCGCCTGATAGCGCGCCGCACCTGGCTTCCAGTTCAGTTGCCCATCGAAGGTGTCCGGGACGGCGTCCACAGACTGCGAGCCGATGAAGGTCGGCGCGATGCGGTCCACCGCCTCCGGCGCGACATAGAGCGCGGCGACACCGAAGCCGGAGAGCAGCCACTTGTAGCCGTGCGTCGCCAGCGTCGAGATGCGCGCCGCCTTGACATCCAGTTGGCCCGCGCCGACGCGTTGGATGCCGTCCACAATTAGCAGGCAGCCCTTCTCCGCACACCGCGCGCCGAGTGTTTCGAGGTCGGCGCGGTAGCCCGTGTCCCACATGATCGCGCTGCACGCGACGGCGCGCGTCCGGCTGTCCACCTGCGCCATCAGTTCATCCACCGACGGTCCAGCGCCGAGGAAAGGCACGAAGCGTACCTCGACGCCGCGCTCCTTGAGGTTGAGCATCGTGTACGAGAGGGAAGGGAACTCCCGTTGTGGCAGGACGACATTGTCGCCCTCCCGCCAGGCGATGCCCTGCACAGCGATGTTCATGCCGTGCGTCGTGTTGCTCGTGAAGACGATATCGCCCGGATCGGCGCCCATCAGCCGCGCCAAACGCTCGCGGGCGATCTGTTCATACGGCGGCAGCGATGTCATGCGCGGCATGTGCGGCACTTGGCACGCCTCGACGACCTCTTGTACCGCCTGCACCGTCCGCGTCGGCCACGGCCCCTGCGATGCCCCATTGAGGTAGGTGCATTCCTGCACAATCGGGAACTCGCGCTCGCGCACCTCGCGCAGCGATACGGCAACATCCACGGCACTCATGATGGTCATCCCTTCCTGCCCACGGCACTCCACATTCCCTAACCAACCTGCTGCCCGCCTATTCTACCCGAAATCGGGGGGCGAAACCGGGGACGAGCGCAGAGGACACAGAGAAAGAAGGAGGTTGAATTCGTAAAGACACGTCAGGATAAAGAACAGAGGGTGCTTCTCCCCCATTTGCTCTTTCCCTCTCTGTGTCCTCTGCGTACTCTGCGCTCGTCCCCGGTTCGACCTCTCGTGGTTTCGTCCGCCCGGTCGCAGTGGTATAAGCATCGTGTCGTCCGGTTGGAGGGAGCGAAGGGAGCGTAGCCGCGTGAAGATCGAGCAGAAGATTCAAGCGTTGGGGCTGGAGATGCCGAAGAATCCGCCGAACCCGGCATCGAAAATCCTCATGTATCGTCGGGTGGGCAATGTCGTCTACCTTTCCGGTCACGGCCCGTCGCGCGGCGGTACAAACCAGTACATCGGCAAACTCGGCCAGGAATTCACGACGCAGCAGGGGTACGACGCCGCGAAATTGACGATGCTCAACCTGCTGGAATCGCTCAAGAACTGCATCGGCGATCTCGACAAGGTGACGCAGGTCGTCAAACTTCTCGGCCTCGTCAACTCGACGCTCGACTACACCGAGCAGCCCGGCGTCATCAACGGCGCGACCGAGTTGCTGATCGAACTGTATGGCGATGCGGGCCGCCACGCGCGCTCCGCCGTCGGCATGGCCCAACTCCCCGGCGGCATGGCCGTCGAGATCGAGATGATCGTCGAAGTCACGGATTAGGCACTCCTAACCACGAAGGCACGAAGAGCACGAAGAGGGAGAAAAGAAGGAAAGTCTTTTCCATACTTCTTTTCTCTCCTTCATGCTCTTCGTGCCTTCGTGGTTCAACTCTTTCTCAACTCGGTGAGGATGGTGATCCAGGGGGCGGTGGCGAGAGCGGCACGCATGGCGGTTTCGTCGGTGAAGGTTTGGGGTAAACGACGGCCTTCGCAGATGAGGCGCAACGTGTCCGCGCGGAAGGGCCACGGGTTCACTATCACGTTGCCTGGATCGTCATCAATCGCACTGAGCGTGAGCTTGGTTTCGCCGTCCGCAGTTGGTACGTCGGGTACGGTTGTCTGCGTGCGGACGCCATGGCAGAGGGCGAGCGACAGGCGATCCCACGCCGCGACGAGACGGCGGTTGCGCACGACGACTTCCGGCGTGGCGTAGGGCGCGTAGGTTGGGTCGCTGCGGAGCGCGGTGAGTAATCCCGCCTGAAAGACCGATTCGCCCCGGAGATAGTCGCGCACCGCCTGCGCCTCTTCCGGCGTGTCGCGGAGCCAGTCGTGGTGCCGCTCGTAGAGGCCGGCACCGTGCAGCGAGGTGAGGAGCGCGGTGTACCGGCCCTGCACGAGCGCCTGCCGCCCCGCCTCTCGCCAGCCCCGGACATGATCGAGCGTCGGCATGTTCATGAAGGTGTACGGGCGACCGGTTTTCGGATTCAGCGTCGGCGCACACTCCCACGCGGCCATGCCAAGATCGTGCTGCTCCGCGCCGAGGCACACTTCCTCCCACGGCGCGAACGTACCGAATGCCGCATTGCCCCAGTTTCGCGCCAGCTGCGCCGCGATCCACGCATGCACCGGCTGCGTAATCACAATTAGCCCATCCGGGTCCTCACGATGCAGCATTACCTTCTCCCGCATTGAAAACACATATACTCGACGCAGCGCTCGTTCGTTGGGCGGGCGCGACCTCACCTACTCTCCCGGGTGTGTTACGGCGCGATCTCAGGCATCGCGGCCTCCGCCACCGCGACGGCGAGCGGGTCGGCACGGCGGAGGGTTTGGGCGTAGAGCGCGAGCGCGGGGGTAAGGATGCAACCGCCGACGACGAGGGCGGCGCGCACCGATACCAGCACGCCGACGTAGCCAACGACCGGGCCGCCCGCCATCTGCCCGATGGCGTCCGCCTGGCTGCTGATCGAGATGACCGTCGCGCGTACGCCCGAATCCACATGCTGATTGATCCACGCGGTTTGCAGCGGGTTGTTGATGCGCCGGAACATCACGACGCCCGTCGAGGCGATCACCGCCAGCGCGAGGTTCCCGGCCAGCGCGAAGCCGAGATAGCAGACAACCAACAGCACGGTCGAAACCGTCAGCGCGCGGGCGACGGCGCGGTGGCTGTTCGTGTCGAGGCGGCGACGGACAACCTCGAAGATGCTAATGTTCCAGAGCCGCCCGATAATGCTGAAGATGCCCAGCCAGACGACCGGCTTCCAGTCGTGGAAGGTGGGGAAGGTGAAGTCGGTCAGGAAATGGTCAGTACTCAGGCGGTCGTAGGATTCCGTCGCCGCGCCGCCGAAGGCCATGATGCCGAGAATCGTCAGCAGCACATGGGAGCGCCGGACAAGCGACACGCCACTCTTCAGTTGCCCGCCCATCACCTGCCATGTCGTCCGTTCCGCACGCGGTGTGGGCGTGAACCCGTGCTCCGGCATGACGACGATCAGGACGACGCCCATGACAAGGTACAGCCCGCCGCCGAGCAGGATGGGCGCTTCGAGCGAGAAGTTGCCGATCACCGTGGCGATGGCGACCGCCACGATGGAACCGATCAATGACAATTGCGAGGCGCGCAGAAAGAGCGGATTGGCGCGCGCGACGCCGATCTCGTCCGACAGCCACGCCTCGGTCGCGCCGCTCGTGAAGGTGTAGCCGATCCCCCAGATCACCTGCGCGAGCAGGATGACGCCGAAACGCGGCACGACCCCTTGCAGCGCCAGGCCGACGCCGAGCAGGAAGACGCCGATGATGATCGAAAGGCGGCGGCTATAGACATCCGCCACGATCCCCGTCGGCACCTCGAACAGAAACGCCGTGCCTTCCAGGACCGTGCCGACGAGCACGAGTTGCAGCGGATTGAGGTGCGCCACCTGCACCTGATAGATCAGGTTCACCGTGAAGACGAGCGTCGAGAAGAACGACCCGCCCCCGATCAGCAGCAGATAGACCGGAACCGCTCCCAGTTTTTTGTTCTTGCTCGTGAACAATCAGTCGCTCCTTCGATGCGGGAGTACATCTCCCCATGATCCGCCGAACCGAGAAGCCACTGAACGATTACCATTGGCGTACCCTCCCGAGAAACCTAACCCCCGGCCCCTTCCGTCCCTCGGCGTGGGAAGGGGAGCGGACCTTCGGAAAACCGAGGCATTCGGGGAACATCACGGCATTGCGAAGAGTCACCCCTTCCTCGCGGGAAGGGGCCGGGGGTTAGGTTCCCCTACCCGCTCCGCTTCAACTTTCCCGTTCGCTTCGCGTAGCGCTCGACAATGCCGAAGACCCACATGCCGATGGGGATGGAGATCAGGCCGATGAGCAGGAGCGGCACGAGCGTCCCGCCGAGATGGGTGATGCCCTGCCCATCCAGAATTGCGGCGCGCATCCCGCGCAACACGTACGTCGCGGGGGAAAGGGTCGCCATCGGCTGCATCCAGCCCGGCAGCACGCTGACTGGATAGTAGACGCCGGAAACGAGCAGCAGGATGCCGCTGATCACAAACGTCATCTCCGCCCCGCGCTCCGGGAAGAGCAGCGGCAACACCGCCGCGACCATCCCGATGCCGACGAACGAGAGCGAGCCGACGAGTAGCACGAGTGCGGCGGCGAACGCGTTGACATGCGACAAATCCACGCGGAAGAATGACGAAAGGATGACTAGGAGGATGCCCGTCCGCACGACGCCGTAGACGATACTGAAGAACGCCGTGCCCAGCAGGTGCGTCAGACGGCTGACGGGGGCCATCATCGTGTACTCGATTGTCCCCTCCCACCGCTCCCAGGCGATCATCTCCGAGATGCTGTCGAAGACGGCGCGCAGGTAACTCCAGACGAGCGTACCGATGCCGAGATACAAGATCAGCCGCTGCGTCGCCTCCGGGCTGTTGACCGTCTGCTGCGCCTTGCCGATGTACATGATCGAGAGGGAGTTCGCCACCGTGAAGACGAAAAAGGCGACCTCCCACCCCAGATACCGGCGGACCAGGTGGATATTCCGCGCCACAAACGCGTATGCCCCCCGCCCTTCGCGCACGAACAGGCTCGTCGGCGGTGGGGGTACCGGCGGTAACGATTGCGTGTCAAGCATGGATGCCATGATGCTCCTCTGCGGTTCTCCCCGGTTTGCTCGCTACGGGCGCTTTTCGGTGTCGTCCGTGAGCGATTTGCCGGTGAGGTCCATGAAAACGTCCTCCATCGTCGGGTTGTCGTGCCCTTCGTGGTGCAGGCGGGCCTTGAGTTGTGCGCTTGTGCCGAGGGCGACGACCCGACCCTGATCCACGACGGCGATGCGGTCTGTCAGCGCCTCCGCCTCCTCCATGTCGTGCGTGCAGAGGAGGACGGTCGCGTCGTGGCTGTCGCGGACCGCGCGGACGAAGTGCTGCACCTCCTGCTTGGAGCGCGGGTCGAGGCCGGTGGTCGGCTCGTCGAGCAGCAGGAGCGCCGGCGCGGTGAGCAGCGCCCGCGCGATGGCGACTTTCTGCTGCATGCCCCGACTCATCGTTTCGAGCGACCGCTTCGCCTGCGCCTCGGCGATGCCGAGCAGATCGAGCGTGCGCAGGATGTCGCGCCGCGCCTCCGAGCCGCGTCCGTACAGGCGGCAAGCGTAGAGCAGGTTTTCCAGCGGCGAAAGTTTCTTGAAGAAACTCGCCTCCACCGAGACGCGGTTGATGAGATACTTCACCGCCCGGTCATCGCGCACGACATCGTGGCCGAAGACCGTCGCGCGCCCCGCATCCGGCAAAATGAGCGTGCTGAGGATGCGGATGATCGTGCTCTTGCCGCTCCCATTCGCACCGAGCAGGCCGAAAATCTCGCCCTTGCCGATCGTGAACGAGATGTCCGTCAGCGCGCGAACCGGCTCCTTCGCGGGTTGCCACGGCCAACGCAGCACGCCGCCGAACTGCTTGCAGATCTGGTCAACGACGACCGCCTCGGCCGCCGGTTTCGCGACCGGCAACCGATTCGTTTCGGGTTCAGTCAGTAGTTGGGCCACGAGTGATCTGTCCTTTCTGGAAGCGTAGGCTACCGGGTGCTGGAGTAGGTCACATGATGCTGCACAAATGACGGCACTGATGGCTGTTGCCGGCTCCATGGATTGCCCTCGCTCGCGCCCAGCAGCGTATCTGTTCGATAAGCGATCGCGACGACGTTGTTGGGCAGGAACTGATCGAGGAAATAGTGCAGCCCTTGCGCGCGGTCGGCGTCGCCTTCGTCGGTCAGCAGCAGTTGCTCGCAGTAGACGGCGATGTCCTGCACGATCCGCTCGTAGCGGTAGTACGCGAGCGCCAGCGGATTGATCTCCGCCCGGCCATAGCCCCGATAGAACCACGCTTCCTCCTGTGCGCTGTTCCAGACGCCAAAGATGCCGGCGCCAACGAACATCAGGTCGCGCTCCTTTGGCGCGAAGGTGAGGGTGTCCCAATCGACAATCGAGAGCGCGCCGTCTGTGCCGATCAGGACATTGCCCCCGTGGATGTCAGCGTGGCACAGGACCTGTGCGGGCAGGCGTGTACGCAGCGCGTCGCCGAGGGTGTCGGCGCGTGCGACGAGATGGGAGATTTCGTCGCGTCTGGTGCGCAGAAACGCCGCCAACTCTGCCGCGATCGGTTCGGTATACGCGGTCGCTTCGACGCGTGCTTGAAACGTCCTGACGAGATCGCGCCACTGTGGCGTGTACTGCTCGTGTGGGATCTGCGCGCTGAGCGATGGCGGCACGACCGCCGTATGAATGCTGCGGAGCGCAACGCCAAGATCGCCCCATTGACGCTCCGACAACGTCGCCTCGAAACCGTTACGACCGGCGACGAACGGGAAGACGAGCACCGCGAAGGCATCCACGCGTGCCCACAAGCGCCCCGCAGTGGTTGCGATGGGGGCGAGGATTTGCACGATGCCCTGGTCGTGCAGGAATCGGGGGATTGCCACACTCGCCTCATCGAAGGCGCCGCTGCGCAACTTCACGAAGTACGGCGTCGCATCGTCGGCGACGACCCGATAGACGGCGGTGTTCACATCGTTGCCAATCGGGAGAAACGCGATCTGGGTGGCGGGCAATCCGTAGTGATCCCGCAGACAGGCGCGGAGTGTTTCGTCTGACACAGCCGGTTTTTGGAGCATCGTGATCTCTCTCCTACAATACGTTGTGCTACGCTGGCAGCATGCAAACAACGAGCATTGCGCCGAGTGGTCGTGTCGTCGGCGCTTGCCTACGTGATTGCCAATAGGCGTCCATACTGATGTGGACGAGTCTCCCAAGTGTTGAATATGATGCTGCAAGATAGCCCGACATAGAAAACCCCTTTCGCGAGCGCCTCATTAATAGGGGGCGGGCGCTCGACGGGCAGGCGCAAAAATCCCGTGAGCCTCGATGTGCCCACGGGTCTGGTCGCGTGCGGTTGGGGGTCTACCTAATGGTGTCGCACGATCCAGTTGGGCACACTACCGCCATCGGCAAACGCGGCGCGCGGCTTCCGCCGGTCCACCGTGTTGCTAATGGTGTTGAGCAACCTGTCGCTCATCGTGTGCCTCTCGTGCTGTGGTGCGTGGCATCCGTGCTGATGCCATGACCGAGTGTAGGGGCTGGATCGGGTAAAGTCAATACACTGGGCGATGAAGTCGCAATGGCATCGCACTTGCAGCGCTCATGTCGGCATGTACTTTGTGCACCTTACTGCGACAAGAGAATCGGAGGGACGCCATCCTCGCCTCAGCATCTTCCCCCATCGTGTCCTCGGTGATTGCGCACCGCGAAGCGTGCCGCGCGCTCGTCGCACGGGCGGTCGAGATCGCCGATTATTGTGCCGCGCACGCGGCGGAAATTGATCGCGACGATGCCTTCCCGGAGGCGGAGTTCCGCCGCATCGCGGCGGCCGGTCTGCTCGCCGCGCCATTGCCCCGCGCGCTCGGCGGGATGGATCTCGGCATCGCGCCGGGTACGACGCTGTCCCTGCTCGACGTGCTCGCGCAATGCGGGCGCGGCAATCTCGCGGTCGGGCGATTGTACGAGGGGCATGTCAACGCTCTGCACCTGCTCCATCGCTTCGGTAGCGCGGTGCAACTCACCGCCGCCGCCGCCGATGTCCACGAGCGCGGCGCGCTCTTCGGCGTCTGGAACACCGAGGCGGCCGACGGGGTGCGGATTACCCCCGCTGCGGACGGCACCTATCGCCTCGCGGGGTCGAAGACCTTCGCGTCCGGCGCGGGGCATGTGGCGCGGCCATTGGCCACTGGCGCATTGCCTGATGGCGGCTGGCAAATGTGCCTCGTGCCGATGGAGCGCGCGACGGCGGCAAAGGTTGACCCATCGTCGTGGCATCCGCTCGGTATGCGCGCCTCCGCGAGCTACCGCATCGCCTTCGATGGCGTCGCACTCGGGCCGGACGCGCTGATCGGCGCGCCCGGCGACTACTACCGGCAGCCGATGTTTTCCGGCGGCGCGATCCGCTTCGCCGCCGTCCAACTCGGCGGGGCGATGGCGCTGCTCGATGCGACGCGCGCCTATCTGCGCGACCTCGACCGGACGGGCGACCCGTTCCAGCGCACGCGGGTTGGCGAGTTGGCGATCGGGGTGGAGGGCGGCGCGCTCTGGCTACGTGGCGCGGCCGCGCTGGCGGATCGGCCGCCGCGCGCGGACGGCGATGGGGATGCCGAGCGGTTCGTCGCCTATGTCAACATGGCGCGCACGGCAATCGAGCGTATCTGCCTCGACGCGATGCGCCTGGTGGAACAAACGGTCGGCGCGCGCGGCCTGCTCCCGCCGCACCCCTTCGAGCGGATCATCCGTGACCTGACGCTCTATCTGCGCCAACCCGCCCCAGATGCCGCCCTGGCGAGCGCGGGCCGGTATGTATTGGAGCAAACACCGCGCGCGGATCAACTTTGGGATGCGAGCGATGTCTGAGACCCCGGAAGTGTCGCTGCCGCCGGAATACTTCGATGCGGTCTACGACGCGCACGACGATCCGTGGCAGTTCGAGACGAGCGCGTACGAGGCCGCGAAGTACGACGCGACGCTGGCGGCGTTGCCCTTGCCGCGCTATCGGGCAGGGTTCGAGATCGGCTGCTCGATCGGTGTGCTCACCGCGCGCCTCGCCGCGCGGTGCGATACCCTGCTCGCCGTTGATGTCGCCGAGCGTGCCTTGCGCCGCGCCCGCGCCCGGTGCGCCGATCTCCCACAGGCGCGGTTCGCGCGTATGCGGGTGCCGGAGGCCTACCCGGATGAGATGTTCGATCTGACGCTCGTTTCCGAGGTCGGCTATTACTGGTCCCTGACGGATCTGATCGCCGCGCGTCGGGAAATCATCGCCCATCTCCTACCGGGCGGCCATCTGCTGCTCGTCCACTGGACGCCTGTCGTCCCGGACTATCCCCTCACCGGCGACGCCGTACACGAGGCGTTCATCGCGCGGGTGGAGCCGGAGTTGGAGCACATCGGGGGCGAGCGTGGCGACCGCTACCGTCTTGACCTTTTCGCGCGCCGCTGATCGTACTGCCTGGCGCCGAAGCGTCGCGAGGCGGATGCGCAGGGCGCGCACCGTTTCGGTGATCTCAGCGGCGGGCCATCGCTCCGCCCATCTCCCCGTGCGCGCCTGCCGCTGCTCGATATGTTCGAGCAACACGCCGAATGTTTGCGACCGCGCGAGTGAGTCCGCGAGCCAGCCACCCTCGATGCCGAGTTGACGTGCGCCTGCGGCGACCGCATGGACGGGGAGCGCGTCGCCACAACGGGCGGCGTGCCATAGTGTCCGGACGAAGTGCCGCGCGCGAAGGCGGTCCTCGACTGCGGCGGCGGATTCGACACGGTGCGGCTGTCGCGCGTCGCCCATCGCCGTCCACTCGCACAACTGCTGGGCGAGACCGATCGCGGTGCGGCCCATCAGCCGCGGCGAGGTGGCGACGCGGACGGCGGGGCTGTGCCGGATGGGCGCGTCCACACGCCGTAATGCCTGGTAGAGTGCGACATCTTCGAGATACGGGACGACCGGCAACCGGCCCGCGCGGAGATACGCGTCGGCGGTGAGGGCCAGGCTCGCGCCGAAGTGTTGATGATGCCGGGGCCAGGGATCGTGCGGGTCGGGATCGAGCAGACTCTCCATTTCCGCGACCAGATGCCGGTAGCCGACATCGCGCAGGTGATACCGCCGCGTCAATCGCTCCATCTCTGTATCGTCCGGGAGATCGGCGACGATCCGCCCGCCGACCGCGTCCGCGCCGCGCGCACATTCGCGCAGCGTTGCCGTAATCCAGGTGGGCGCGACCCGTGTGTCGCCATCCGTCGAAGCGATTATACCGCGCCGCCGACCGAGGAGGAGCAGGCGGCGGCACGCCTCGTCCATGAGCAGGCGCCGCGCGTGGCCGATGTGGAATGCGCCCGCCGGATAGGCGCGCTCGACGACATGCAGCGCGAGCGTCGGGTGGCGCGCGGCGAAGGTGTGGGCGAGCGCGGCGGACTGATCGGTGCAATTGTTCGCGAAGACGATGATCTCGTAGCGGGCGTGATCGAGCGGTGTGCCGCCCACGTCGCGCTGATCCGCGAGGGCGCGCAACGTTTCGGCGAGCGTTCGTGCCTCGTCACGAACGGGCACAATGACGCAGATTTCGCACGCCGGGCTTGGCGGTGTCCGGACGAAAAGCCCCGGATAATCGCACGGAATCGTTGGTGCAAGAATGTGCTCGGAACGAGTCAGGTCGGGGGTAGAATGCATCGAGTGTGCCTTCTCGGGTGCGGGATTGCGATCTCATCCAACGATACGGCTGGTGGTATCGCATGATGCGTTCCGCGATATGGGAGAGATAGCGGAGGCGAGGATGTCGCCCGCTGCCTATCAGCCGCTGACAGGTTCGTAATGGACTTGATTGCGTCCGCCCGCTTTGGCGGCGTAGAGGGCGGTGTCGGCGATGCGGATCAGGGTGTCCATCGTCGTCGCGTCCGCTGGGAAGATGGCGACGCCGGCGCTGATCGTCGCGCGCACTTCCTCGCCCGATGGGAGATCGAGGCGGTGGCGGGCGACATTCGCGCGTAGCCGTTCCGCGACGATCAGCGCCTGCGCGCCGTCCGTCTCCGGCAGCACTGCGATGAACTCCTCCCCGCCATAGCGGCCAACGAGGTCAATGCTGCGCACCGCCTGGGTGGCGATCCGCGCCAAATCCCGCAACACGCGGTCACCGAACTGATGGCCGTAGGTGTCGTTGATGCTTTTGAAGCGGTCGAGGTCGAAGAAGATCACCGCGAGCGACCGCCCGTAGCGGCGCGAGCGTTCCAGTTCGCGCTCCAACCGCTCCAATAATGCGCCCCGGTTGAACAGACCGGTGAGCGCGTCCGTTTGCGCGGCGTGGGCAACGGCGTTGTGCCGCTGGGCATTGCGGAGCGCGACCGCCGCATGGCGCGCAAGTTCGGCCACAATTGCCGCGTCGTCCGGCGTGTAGCGAGCGCGCATGGCGCTGCCGACCATGATCGCGCCGATCATCTGCCCCTCGACGCGCAGCGGCGCGACGATCACCGAGCCGAGCCATGCGAAGTCGTCTGGCGGCGCGCCATTGAAGTGCGTGGGCACATCGCTGACGAGGAAGGGCTTGCCCGTCTCGGTCATCGCTTTCGTCAGGCTGTATGCGCCCGGTTCGATCCCCGTAAAAAGGTTGGGATTGACCGCGAACGGCCCGCGCCCGTCGGCGAGGCGGAGTGTGCCACTCTCGGCAAGTGTCAGGAGCGCCGCGCCCTCGTACGGGACGAGTCGGGCGACCTGATCGAGCACCGCCTCGACGACCGCGCCCGGCTCGAGCGACGCGCCGAGGGAGATGCCGATGTCGAGCAGCGTTTCCGCGCGGACGGCACGCCGCTCGGCGCTCGCGAATCGCTCCGCCTGCTGGATCGCCACGCCGATCCGCTGCGTGATTAGTTGGAGCAATTCGAGGTCGAACTGGTCCAACGACTGCGCGCTCTGCACATCCACCACGCCGAAGACCGCGCCATCCACGAGGACCGGCACGGCGATCTCGCTCTGCACACCTGTCGCGAAGGGGAGGAATTCGGCCTCGGCCGCGACATCCTGGACGAGCGTGGGCTGCGCCGTGCGGTAGACGCGTCCGATCACGCCGCGATCAATCCGTACCCGCTCGATCACTGTGCCCAGCCCGGCGTGAGCGCGGGGAACAAGGTCGTCGCCGTCTCGTTCGTAGAGTGTTACCGAACTCTGCCCGAGGGAAGTGGCGAGCGTGTGGACAAACGTGCGCACGGTTTCATCCATGTCAATCATCACGATGCTCACGGAAGCGACATCTTTCCCCTACCCCGCACCCGACATATTTATGAACTTCAGACTATAGTTATGTATATGCACAAATAAATCTGTGCGACAGGGCTAGTATACGGAAAGCACCGACCTGTCCCGTGTCGTTTGGCGCTAATTGACTTGCAGTTCTGTCATCTGTGAGCGGCACGCGCCGCGTATACTGGGGAAGACGCGCGACGCGGCGCGGAGAAGGGATGATTCAATGGCCGACAATGCACTAACCGACCGCCTCCCGAACGCGGCGCTGCTCGCGGCACACCCGCTGATTATCGCCGCGAACCGTGGCCCGGTGGAGTTTACGCGGGGCGACGACGGCAAATTTACGCACAAACGGGGGAGTGGCGGCGTCGTCACGGCGATGAGCGCCTTGGGGAAGTACGTGGACCCGATCTGGGTGGCGAGCGCGATGACCGAGGGGGATCGTCAGCAAGCGGTCGCGGCGGGTGGCGAGCCGGTCGTTGTTAAGGACCGGGGCCAGCCGCCGCTCAAAATCCACTTCGCGACGGTGCCGCCGGAAACCTATGACCTCGCATACAACGAGATCAGCAACTCGATCCTCTGGTTTTTGCAGCACTATCTCTGGGATGTCGCGCACGAGCCGGACATTGACCAGCAGGTCTGGCGCGCGTGGGACATCGGCTACTCGATCCTCAACCTGACGTTCGCGAACACGATCCATCGCGCCGCCGAACTGGCGAAGAGCGAGCGGCCCATCATCATGGTGCAGGATTACCACCTGTATCTTGTGGCGGCGCTGGTGCGCGAGCGGCTACCGCACGCACTGATCCAACAATTCATCCATATTCCGTGGCCGGACAAGGATTACTGGCGTTTCCTGCCCGCGCGTATCCGCCGGGAAATTTGCCTCGGCCTAATGGCATGCGACGTCGTCGGTTTCCAGACAAACGACCACTGCCACAACTTCATCCAGACCTGCGTCGAGAACGTCCCCGGTGCGGAGGGCGACCACGAGCGGATGTTCCTGCGCCACGCGGGGCGGACGATCAAGGTGCGCCCGTACCCAATCTCACTCGATGTCGCCGCCGTCCGCCGCACTGCGGCGAGTCGTGCGGTCGCGGAGTATACCAAGGTGTTGCAGGACTATCTGGGCGAACAGACGATTGTGCGCGTGGATCGTGCAGAGCCGAGCAAGAACGTCTTGCGCGGCTTCAAGGCATTCGATCTTTTTCTGGATCGCTACCCGCAGTGGCATGGCAAGGTGCGTTTCCTCGCGCTGCTCGTCCCGTCGCGCCTGTCGGTGCCGCGTTACCAGCAATATCTGGACGACATCTACGCCTTCATGGGCAGACTCAACACGAAGCATGGGACGGAGGCATGGCGACCCGTTCGCCTGCTCGTCGGCGATAACTACGAGCGCGCCCTCGCCACGCTGACGCTCTACGACGCGCTGCTCGTCAACTCGCTGGCGGACGGCATGAATCTTGTTGCGAAGGAGGGCGCGCTGCTCAACGAGCGCGGCGGCGTGCTAATCCTTTCCGAGACGGCGGGCGCCCACGAGCAACTGGGCGCGCACGCCATTTCCATCTCCCCGTGCGACATCGCCGGCACGGCGGACGCGCTGCACGCCGCCCTGACGATGCCGACCGACGAACGCTTCCGGCGCGCGGCGGCCCTGCGCGCATCCGTCGAGCAGGCGGACATCGTCCGCTGGATCACCGACCAACTGGACGATATCGCCGCGACCGAACGCGAAACCTATTGAACGGGGTGGAACAGGGTTTCAACCTGTGAGTTGACCAGTTGAAAAATCACCTTGGCGCGTCAGCACCCATCAATTTTTTAGGACGCACAGGTTGAAAACCTGTGCCACCATCCTGAAGGCTTCCCGATTTCATCAAATATCCAGCCCGTCCGCGATGGCGGTGAGGAGGGCGGCGACGCCGGTGACGCCGGTGGCGATAGCGTCCACGCTGGCGAGGACGGCGGGGGGAGCGGTGCCGTCCGGCGCGACGACGCCAACAGCGAGGCCCGCGATGTCGCCGGCGGCGCGGAGATCGCGCAGCGCGTCGAAGGCGTCCACATCGGTCAGATCGTCCCCGAACATCACGACGCTGTCGAGGGCGTGCGCGGCGCAGAGGCGGCGGAGCGCGTACCCCTTGTTGATCGGCACGGGCGGGCGAATTTCGATCAGCGCGCGCCCCTCGGTAAGCCATAATCCTTCGGCGGCGGCGAGTGGTTCGAGAAGGGCGAACAGCGCGGCCCGCGCCTCGCGCTGGTTCGGCGCGAGGCGATAATGGACGCTGGCGGTCGGCCCTTTGTCCTCCAGGATCGTACCGGGCGGGATCGGCAGAGTCTGCATCCGCGCGATTACCCGGTGGACATGGAGGGTGAAGGCGTCCGCATCGGCGTCGGTGGTCAGCATGCCGCCCGCGAGCATTTCCATGCCGTGATTGCCGACGACGGGCAGTGCGGGGATGCCCACGAGATGCGCGCCATCCTTGGCGCGGCGACCGGTCAGCGCGACGACGAGCGTCAGGCGGGGGAGAAGGCGCATCAGGGCGCGGCGGGCGTCCCGATCCACGCGGGCCGCGCCGGGCGTCGCCGCAATCGGCGCGATTGTGCCATCTATGTCGGTGATGATGCCCGCGCGCGGCAGCCGCAGGAGGCGGAGCAGTTCCCCCATATCGGCGGGCGGCGGGATGACGTGCGGCGCGGGGGGGTCAGTCTTCGCCATGCGCGATTCCTGACACGGCGATTGGTACGGCGGCTTGCGCCAGGGCGGCGTCTTTGGCGCGCTGCCGCTTGCCGCCCGTCTCGCGCGCGACGAGGGCGAAGAAGAGGCCGGTCGAGATAATCAGGGTGGCGTTGATGGCGAGGGCGGGGCCGTAGCCCGCCGCGTCGGAGACAATGCCCATGCAAATCGGGCCGAGGATGAAGCCGATGTCTCCGAATGAGCGATAGACCCCAAGCCGCGCGCCGATCCCGTGCCCCTGCGCCAGGTCCGCGACATAGGCGGAGGGCGCGGGGCCGGCGACGCCCGTGCTGATGCCGAACAGGATGGCGGACATCGTAAACCAGAAGACGTTGGGGCTGACGATGAAGCAGACGACCGAGATGCCGGACAGGATCGTGCTCGGCACAATCGCCGCCTTGCGGCCGAGATTGTCCACCATCCACCCGGCGAGCGGGACGCAGACGAGGTTGCCGAGCGTGGCGAGTGTGAGAATACCGCCGATCGCTTCCTCGCCGAGGTGATAGCGATCCGCGCCGAGCAGGGGGAGCGCGGTCGTGCGCGTGCCGGTGCGCGTGAAGAATTGGGCGAGGGTAAGCAGGCAGATGGCGAGGAACGAGATGTCGCTGAGGAATCGCCACGCCGCGAAGGGGGAAGGGCGGCGCGGGCTGGTCGTCTCCTGCACCGGCGCTTGCTCTCGCACGAGCACCGGGATCGTGTGGCGGCGCGCGAAGGCCCAACCGAGCGCGAGGCAAGCCATCCCCGAATACACGAAGAAGACGCCGCGCGCCCCGACCGCCCCGGCGATCAGTCCGCCGACGGTCGGCCCTGCTGTCGAGCCGAGCAGGAACGACCCTTGGAAGGTACTCATCATCCGGCCCCGATTGTCCGGCGTGCTGATGTCGGCAATCGTTGCCTGCGCGCTGGTGATAAAAAGGGCGGAGCCGATCCCTTCGAGGAACCGGCCGAGCAGCAGGACGGCGTAGACCGGCGCGAGGCCGCAGATGATCGAGGAAACGGCGGTGAAACACATGCCACCGAGCAGAAAGGGACGACGACCGAATCGATCCGCCAGCCGACCGGCGGGGGTGTTCGTCAGGAGGCGGGCGATGGGGTAGGCGGAGACGATCAGGCCGATCAGCGCGCCGTTGACGCCGAAAGTGCGCCCATAGAGCGGCAGGATCGGCGCGACCATCGAAAGCCCCACCATGACAAGCGCGACCATCACGCAGAGCGTGAACATCAATTCATTCTGCTGGAGGAGCGCGAGCGTCTTCTTCATGGCGGCGCTAGCATAGCATAGGGTGGGGAAGTTCGAGGTTCGAGGTTCGGGGTTCGATGATCCGCTCCGAACAGCGAACTCCGAACTTTCCCAACTACTTCAGGGCGAAGAGGACGACGGCGACGACGATGGCGACCACGACAGCGAGGGCGATAAAGGCAATCGGGGCGGCGGCCATTGATTTCGCCTCGTGTGGCGTCACATCGCTAGTCGGGACGTTATCGCCGGTGCGCGTCGGAGTCGTCTCGCTCTCGTGATTTCCTTCGATGGGGAACTGTCGCTGCTGCATGGATGTGTACTCCTTTGATACGTCGCGACGCATTTCTCCAGGTACGCACGCTTTATGCCAGTGGCGATGCGCTCCCGTTCGCGCCAGTCGCGCGTTTTGCCGCTATGATAGGTGGGCCGGTGGCTGCGACGACGGGGGGTGCGTGGATGGACGAGAACGAGACGAGTATCGAGGTGCGGGACGCGAGCGGCTCGCGCTCGCCGAATGGGCAGCATATATTCGGTACGCAGGTCGGCGGCGTGCCGCTTTTCACGCCCGCGGGTGATTGGAACCCGGCGCTAGCGATTGAGGTGGTTGAGGAGGGGAGCATGATCCGGCACGCGAATGGCGCGTGGCAGGCGGCGGGCTGGCGCCTGCGGGTGCGCGGCATTCCGGCGAGCAGCGCGATCACCACCGGGCGGATGCGCTCATGACAGCGATAACCCAAAACATATCCCGTCAGCACGGGGCGGACCCGTGGCTTGACCCATTCTGGGGCGCAATGCAGTCGGCGGGGGATGAGGCGCTCGAACTCGGTTGTGGGCCGGGCGAGGACGCGGCGGAACTGACCGCGCGCGGGTTCACGGTCGTTGCCTTCGATCTGCTCCGCAAGCCAATCCGCCGGGCGGTCGAGCATGCCCCCGACGCCCATTTCTTCGTTGCGGATTTGCGCGCGCCGCTGCCGGTGCGGAGTGGGGCGGTGAATGTCGTCGTCGCCTCGCTCTCGATCCATTATTTTCTGTGGCAGGAAACCCTGGGGATTCGTGACGAGGTGCGCCGCGTGTTGCGGCCGGGCGGTCTCTTCGTCTTCCGCGTCAACGCGACCGACGATGTCAACTTCGGCGCGTCGCAGGGCGAGGAGATCGAGCCGCATTACTACCGCGTGCCTCCCGATAATCGGAATAACCGCCCGTACAAGCGGTTTTTCGACGAGCCGTCTCTCCGCGCACTCTTAACGCCCGACTGGCGCATCGCCTACCTCGCGCACCGGACGATCAGCCGCTACGACACGCCGAAGCAGGTCTGGGAATGCCTCGCGTACCCAGAGTAGCGATGCGTGCGTAGATACAATGAAGAGAGCATTGGGCAGCGTAGGCTGAAGAACATTACCAACGAATCCGGTACTGGGTGGCACAGGGTTTCAGCCTGTGAACCGGCATGCCGCCCGGAGGGCACCCGGAAACCTGCCCCACCGAGCCATTACTTGTGTAAGTTGTAAAGGTTCATCGGCCTGCGATCCCCGCACTACATGATCGGAGTACATGCCATGACCGCACCCGCGACTGACCGCGTACGCGTGATCCGGCCCGGACAAACTTACGTCGGCAAGCAGGGATTCACGTACGGCGCGGGCGTTTCCGCCGCGACGACCGGCGCGGAACAACTCTGCATGAATGTGCTGCCGATGCCGACGGGGGCGCGGGCGAAGGTGCATTACCACCGGGCCATCGAGACGATCGCCTACCTGCTCGATGGTGAATGCGCCGTCTACTACGGCGAAAACGTCGAACACCGGGCGATTATGCGCGCCGGCGACCAGATGTTTCTCCCGGCGGATGTGCCGCACGCCCCCTGTAACGAGAGCGGCGCGCCCTGTATTTGGCTCGTCGTGCATTCCTCCGGCAGCGATCAGGAGGGCATCGTCCTCCTGCCCGAACTGGACGCGCGCCTCGGAGTGTGATGGTAATAGCGTAGGCTTCAGCCTGCGCTCCCCTCCCGGTAGCGCGGGCTTTCCAGCCTGCGACTGTGAGAAGAGAAAGGGACGCAGGCTGAAGCCTACGCTCCTCTCTACCCCACCGTTTTGGCGAAAAAGGCGACGGTGGCGGCGTAAAGGTCCTGCGTGTCGGCGTCGCTGGCGTCGGCGAAGTAATGCTCCATGTTGGGGTAGTAGTGCGTCTCGGCTGATTTGCCGTGCTCCGTAAGGACGGCGGCGAGGTCGGCCGTCTGGTGGGTTGGGACGATGCGGTCCTTCGCGCCGTGGGCGAGGAGTAGGGGCGGCAGGCGGTCGGGGTGGAAGGCGGCGGAGTAGCGGAGATACTGCTCCGGGCGGTGATCGGGCGTGCCGAGGGCGGTCAGAGCGGTGTCAATGTCGCCCAACTCCGGCGGCAGGTCGAGCATACCGCGCTCCCAGTCGAGTCGGTAGGCGAAGAGGTCCGCGATGCCGCCGAGGACGACCGCGCCGCGCACGCCGCCCTCGCGTTCCAGCCAGCGGTAGACATGGAGCGACGTGAACGAGCCGCCGAGGATGCCGAGCCGCGTCGTGTCCGCGCGCAGGCTGATCGTGCCCGCCCGCGCAAGGGCGACGAAAGCGGCGGTATCGTCCATGTCCGCCTCCAGATCGAGGCCGCGCGTCGGGAAGATCGCCAGCACGACGTATCCCCGCGCGGCGAGCGGCACCGAGACGCGATCCCACGATGCGGGCGTGCCCGGATAGATCGCGAGCAGGACGGGCAGCGGGCCGTCTCCCTCCGTCGGCTCGTAGACGGCGAGGTCGGCGAGCCGTTTACCGCCGCGCGTGAACGCGACCGTCCGCGCGCGGCTCTCGCCATGCGTGGGCAGATCGCTCGCGCGCGTCTCCATCGGCCCGAGGGCGAGATCGGTCGGCAGGGATGCCGGTCGCGCCATGGCCGGGTGGAGGACGAAGCGGACATCCCGCACCGTCTCGCCGCCATGCACATGGACCGCCGCGACGCGCCAGGCGAGGAATTGGTGCGGCCGGTTCGCGGGGAAGGCATCACCGTAGCCGCTTTTCGCCGCCATCGGCACGAAGAGACCGGCCGGGACACCGGCGAGCATATACCCGCCGTCCGCGTTCGTACTCGCGCGATACGTTGTCCCGTCTATCGCGCTGACAACGACGACGGCTTTCGCGATTGGTCGCCCATCTTCCTCCGTCACACGCCCGGTGATACTGCCGTGACCGTGCGCGGTCGGATGCGGCAGGCGCGTCTCCGCGAAGCGCTGCGCGCCATAGAGCAGCACATTGCGCGGCGCGATCAACGCCCCGATCTCCGCGCTGCCGACGAGCAACAACGCGAAGATGAGCGTAAGAACGATCCGGAAGGACTGAGATCGTAACCCGGTACTCGTTGTTTTCCTCACGATGACTCGCTCGATCGTTGGGAAGGCGATGACAGAACGACGATAGTAACATCTTGCCAACAAGACCGCATGCATCCTTAATAGTCCGTATTTTCCGTGGAACCGTTCTTGCCTAAGGAACGTTGTACGAGTCAGAGGGATATATTAAAAGGAGCAACAATCATGGCGATGCGACCGATGATGAATGACCACCGGACAATCACCCGCGCAGACCTGCTGGTGGTTTCGGCACTGCTCGTCGTCACCATGTTGCTGATTGTGCTGGCGCAGGCGCTGGGATTCACGCTCCTTTAGCCGATCAACTCCCCTTTCTCTTTCACGCCCGAGGGTGCACCGTTAAGTGGTGCGCCCTTTGGCATTTCTGTACGCAGGATAGGCTTTACATAATTCCCGAATTTGCTATGATACCGTCACGGTTTTTTCGGCGGTGTGGGTGTGGAATGGGGCGCACGTGGGGTGCGCGGGGAAAAGAAAGAGAAACGGGGAAGCACATGGGATCGCCACGCCGTGGGGCATGGTGGGTGGTTGGCGTCGTCGTGTTCAGCCTCGTGTCATCACTGATTTCCGTTCAGGCTGATGTGCCGGTCGGTCCGGTCGCCTACAGCGACGTGGGTGGGCACAATATCCGCGAGCCATTCCTCTCGTATTGGTACGCGCACAGCAGCGAGAGTGTGATCGGCACGCCGATCACCGAGGCGTTCTCGGAGGATGGCGCGACCGTCCAGTATTTCCAGAATGGGCGGCTCGATGTGCGGGCCGATGGTATCGTGCAGCCCGGCCCGCTCGGTCGCGAAGCGAGTGGTGGCCGGACGGATGGCCCGTTTGCGCCGATTGCGGTTTTGCCGCCCGATAGCCCGGAGCGGCGCGGCTTTACGGAATCGAAGCACACGATCGCCTACGCGCTCCGCCGCTTCTGGGAGGCGCACGATGGCGCATCGCTCCTCGGCCTGCCGATCTCCGAGGAATTCGGGCAAGGCGGCATGACGGTGCAGTTCTTCGAACGGGGCGAATTGGCATGGCGGCCCGACCGCGCGAGCAAGGCGGACGATGTGGCGCTGATGCCGCTCGGTCGCGGCGGCTTCGATGCCCGCAAATACCCGGCGGACTGGCTGGGTCGTGCGCCGTCGCAGGCGACCGCACCGATCGCCTTCCATGTGCCGGTCGTCATGTACCACCACATCGGCCCCGCATCGCGCTACTTCACGACGCTCGGCGATTTCACGGCGCAGATGGATTGGCTGAAGCAGAACGGCTACCACACCGTGACGATCACGCAACTCTACGAGGCGATGTACGGCGGGCGGACGCTCCCCGACAAGCCGATTGCGATCACCTTCGACGACGGCAATGCCGACCAGCGGCTGGCCTTCCCGGTGCTGCGCGATCGCGGCTTCGTCGCGACGTACTTCATCGTCTCGGCCGTCCGCAACCTTTCGGACGACGATCTCGTCTCGCTCGTCCGTAGCGGCAACGACGTGGAGAGTCACACGGTTGACCATCCGTTCCTAACGCGGATCGGAGATGGCCCGCTCGCGTACGAGTTGCAACAAAGCAAGGCGGATTTGGAGAACCGTCTCGGCTGGCCGGTCCGTTACGCTGCCTATCCATATGGGGACTCCAACGGGCGGGTCTGGAACGCGGCAGCCGGTGTCTACCGGGGAGCCGTTAATGCGACGGGCGGCAACAGTTGGGAGCCGGGCAAGGGCTATGCCGAGCCGCGCATCGAAATCGGCGGCACCATTGGCCTCGGCGGCTTCGTCGGCTTCGTGACGCGACCGTAAGAGGCAAGAAAGAGGGGACGGTCGCGCGCCGCGTCGCATGAGCGATAGCGAGAAGGTCGAATTCGTGGAGAGCAGCGGCAACATCTTCGCCGACCTTGGGCCGCCAAAGCCGGAAGAGTGCCTTGCGAAGGCCGAACTCGCCATCGAAATTGTCGTCACCGAATCCGCTGCACCGGAGGAGTCTGGCGAGATCACCGTCGCTATCCGACCGAATGCCAAGCGGCTATTCGGGACTGCCCGCGGCTGACAATCGGCCTCGCACTACTGCCGATTTCTGTCTACTGACTACCGTTTACTATCCCCGCGCCCCGCGCGTCGCGTTCACTGCAGCGGCGACATCGAGAGCGATATTGGCGGCGGCGCGACTGCCGGTGAGGAATTCTTCGACATGCCAGCCGGGCGTCCACGGGTGGAAAAGTTCGTCGGAGATGGCGAGGACGGCGCCGAGGTGCACGCCGCGCACTTGGGCGAGGGCGAGCAGGGCCGCGAGTTCCATCTCGACCGCGAGGATGCCCGCCGCACCGTACCGTCGCACTTTCCAGCCCATCTCGCGGAAGATCGCGTCCGTCGTCCAGACACGCCCGACACCCGGCGTGATGCCGCGCGCCTCGGCCGCCGCGACGAGCGCCTCGGTCAGTTCGGCGTCGGGCACGGGGTCCGCGTCCGGCGGCAGGTAGTGGTACGACGTGCCCTCCTCGCGCAGCGCGCCCGTTGGGATGACGATGCCGCCAATTGGTAGATCCGGTGTCAGGCTCCCCGCGATCCCGGCGACGATAAAAGTCCGCGCGCCCGCTTCGATTAGCAGTTCGCAGGCGCTGACCGCCATCGGCGCGCCGATGGCTAACCGCTGGATGGAGATTGGTGCACCGCCGAGTGTGCCGTTCCAGAAGGGCGCGATGGCCTGCGTCGAGAATCCGTCGCCGGCCGGGCGCGCGTGCGTCTCGTGGACGAGTTGATCGGCGATGTGCGTCTGAAAGGTGAGCAGCACTGTCGGATGGACGATGTTCGTCTCCGCCGTCCTGCCGAGCCGCTGGAGACGGTACGCGAGGAACGTGCCGGGCGTTAGATGCGCCTCGTCCGTCTCCCCCGCCGGTATCGTGAACCAGTCGCGCATCCGAGCATTTCCTTTCCTGTTCCCTCAGGCCGCGCCGGGGCCGCGCACGAACCGGCCGGGCGTCGCGCCGGTGTGTACGCTGTCGCGGAGGACGCGCGTGCCGTTCACCCAGACATCGCGCACGCCCACCGACAACTGGTGCGACTGATCGAAGGTGGCGCGATCGGCGATGGTTTCGGGGTCAAAGATGACGACATCGGCGTAGGAACTGGCGCGGAGCAACCCCCGGTCGCGCAGGGAGAGGCGATCCGCGACGGACGAGGTCATCTTGCGGACGGCGTCTTCGAGCGTTAACACCCGATCTTCGCGCACGTACTTGCCCAGGACGCGCGGATACGTGCCGTAGGAGCGGGGATGCGTCGGGCCGCGCTCCGCCGCCCAGGCCGGGTCCACGCCGCCCGCGTCGGTGGAAATCTTGATCCATGGCTGCCTGAGTTGCTCGGCGAGGTTGTCCTCGGTCATCATGAAGTAGATTGTGCTGATCCGCTGCCCCTCGGCGACGAGCAGATCAATCGCCGTGTCGAGCCAGTGCGCGCCGCGCTCCGCCGCGATGGCTGAAAGGCGCATGCCGTTGTACTTTTTCACTTCGGGTCGCTCCAAGCCGACGGGCACGATGCCGTCCGGCCCGTTTAACGCGCCCATCGCTTCCCAATCGCCCGACGGGTTGAGCGCCGCCGCGCGGATCGTCGCGCGCATCGCGGGGTCGCGCAGGTTCTCGTATAGTTTGCCGTCCGCCGCAGCCCACGGCGGCAGGACGGACGACAGCCCCGTGCCGCCCGCGATGTACGGGTACATGTCGGCGGTCACGTCCAGCCCCGCCGCGCGGGCGTCGTTGATCATCTGGATCGCGGCGGGCATCTTGTGCCAGTTGTCGCGCCCCGCTGCTTTGAGGTGATAAACCTCGACGGCAACCTTCGCCCGCCGCCCAATCTCCAGCGCTTCCCCCATCGCCTCCAGGAACTGATCCGCCTCGGAGCGCAGATGCGTGATGTAGACACCGCCGTACCGGGCGATGACCTCGCAGACCGCGACGATCTCGTTTGTCCCGGCATACGTATCGGGGGGATAGATCAGGGCGTACGAGACGCCGAACGCGCCGTCCTCCATCGCCTCGGTCATTACGCGGCGCATCGTCGCCAACTCTTCGGCGGTCGCCTCGCCCATCGCCATCCCCTTGGCGTACTGCCGCAGCGTGCCGCCGCCGAGGAAGGAGCCGACATTCGGCGCGACGCCGCGCTCGGTCATCGCCTCCAGCCAGTGGCGGAAGCGCGTCCAGTGCCGCGCGCGTTCCTCCCATTCCGGGAGATTGGTCAGGAAGATGGCGTTGCGCATCGGCGCTTCGATCAGGCCGCCAAAGGGTGCGGGCGTCCATGCCTCGCCCATAATCTCCGTCGTCACGCCCTGCGTGATCTTCGACAGGCATCTGGCGTCCTCCATCAGTGGCAGGATCGAATGGCTCTGGATGTCAATGAAGCCAGGGCAAACAACCATCCCCGCCGCGTCCACGACCTCGTCAGCATCCGCCGCCGCCAACTGCCCGGCGGGTGCGACCGCCGCCACCCGCTCCCCGACGAGCGCGACATCGCCGTAGAACCACGGATTGCCCGTCCCATCCACTACTCGCGCGCCCCGGATCAAGACATCGCTCTGCATCGTGCGCCCCCTCCCTCGTGCGGACCATCGCCGGGGTCCATTGTAGAGGAGAAAGGGGCATGTAGACACTAGACAGACGAAAAAGTGCGAAGCGTCTCCACTTTCAACTGCCTACTGCCTACTGCTTCGGGCACGGTTCGTGCGGAAGGAGACCGGGAACGATGGATCGCCACAAATGAGAGGAGCATGAGATGGCAGAGACGCAACAAACGACCGCCACACGGGAGCGAATGATCCAGGGTTTACAGGAAGACCTTGCGCGCGAGTACAAGGCAATCATCCAGTACGTGATCTTCAGCCAGAAGCTCGACGGTGCGCGCTACATGGACATTGCGGAGGAATTGGCGCTGCATGCCCATGAGGAGTTGGATCACGCACTGGCGATCGCAAAGCAACTCGATTACTTCGGGGAATATCCCGTCCACGAGCCGAAGCCGGTCCAGGTGTCGGAAGAAAACGAGGACATGCTTTGGTTCGACCTGCAAGGGGAGGACGAGACGGTCGCCAACTACCGGCAACGGATCCGGCAGGCGCAGGAACTCGAAGAATATGCGCTCGCCGAGGTGCTGCAAGGGATCGTGACGCAGGAGCAGGATCATCAGATTGATCTGGCCACCGCGCTTAGCGTCGTCCCCGATCCCCGGAAGCGTCAAGGACAGGGACCAGGCGCCAAAAAGTCCTCCTGACACCGCAGCAATGGGGAAGTGAGCCGCCAAGACGCCACGAACGCCAAGAAGAGTGGGAAAAAGAAATACTGATGTTTCTTTCTCTCTTTCTCGGCATTCGTGGCGTCTTGGCGGCTTATTTAGATAGCTATTCCTGCTTGCGATACGCCCCAAGATAGGTGAGCATTGCCGCGCCGGTCTTGATACCTTTGTAAAAGCGTTCGATCTCCATGTTCTCGTTCGGGGCGTGGTTCGATTCGTCGGCGTTGGCGTATGGGACGCCGAAGGCGGGGATGCCGAGCGTTTTGGTGAAGACGTAATCGGGCAGGCTGCCGCCCATCGCGGGGACGAGCAGCGGCTCTTCCTCCTGCGCCGCCGCGATCCCCCGGCGGATCGGCTCGGTGTAGGGGGAGTCGAGCCGCGTCTTTGACGGGTCCATGGAACCTTGCCGGATCAATTCGACACCTGGTGCGTGCGCGCCGATGTGCGCCTCGACTTTCGCGAAGATCTCGTCGGCGGTCTGCGACTCGACAAGGCGGATGTCGCACTTCGCGAACGCCTCGTGCGGCAGAACGGTCTTCGAGCCGGGGCCACCGTAGCCGCCGTGCAGTCCATTGATCGTGAAGGTTGGCCACGTCGCCAGCCGTTCGTAGAAGCCGCGCTCCGTCGGCTGATCGAATTCGTCCAGATCGAGCGATTGCTTGACCGCTGCGATGTCTACTGGGATGTTCGCCAGCGTCTCGCGTTCGAGCGGCGTCGGCGCGTCCACATTGTCGTAGAAGCCGTCAATCGTCACGATCCCCCGGTCGTTCTTCATCGTCGCGAGCAACTGCACGAGCGTCCAGATCGGGTTCGGCGCGACGCCGCCCCAGTTGCCGGAATGCAGATCACGGTTCGCACCACGCGTCCGGAGTTCGAAACTCAAGACGCCGCGCACGCCGAATTTGAGCCGAGAGCGACCATCCGCGTCCACGGGGCCATCGCTGGTGATGACGAGGTCGGCGCGCAGTTCGTCGCGGTGCTCGCGGGCGAAGACGGGCATCTGCGGGCTGCCGATCTCTTCCTCTCCTTCGAGCAGCACCTTGATATTGCACGGCAGCGCGCCCCGGCAGGCGAGCAGCGATTCGAGGGCGAGGATGTGCGCGAAGTGCTGCCCCTTGTTGTCGCCAACGCCGCGCGCGTAGAGCCGCCCGTCGCGGATGGTTGGCTCGAAGGGGGGCGAAAGCCATTCCTCCAACGGATCGGGTGGCTGGACATCGTAGTGGCCGTAGAGGATGACGGTCGGCGCGCCCGGCGCATCGTTCCGCTCGGCGAGGACCATTGGCCACCCGGCAGTCGGGATGATCCGCGCCGTCAGACCGATACGGTTCATCACCTCGGCGATGTAGGCCGCAACCTCGGCGATGCCCAGCCCATGCGCGCTGATGCTCGGCATCCGCAAATAGGCGATGAGGCGATCAAGAAAATCCTGTCGGTGTTCGTCCACATACGCGAAAACATCGCGCAGATCGGGCATATTCTCCGTCGCCATGACTCCTCCGAAGTAACGAGTACCGAGTAACGAGAAAAGGGCCGGGCATCGAGTATAGCACCCGACCCCCGGCCACTCATTGCTCGTTGCTCATTGCCCCCTATGCGGGCGGCGCAAGATTCGCCACAACGAAAAGACTGCGGAAGGCGCGGCACCAGATGTCAGCGGTGTCGTACTGGGCAGGGTCGAAATCGGCGGGGAGGGCGTAGTTCTGGTTGCCCTTGTTTCCCTTCAGCCCGCCGAGGTCGAGCGTGCCGTTCGCGCCGCTGATCCGCACGCGGAGGTCGGGGCCGTTACTGACGCTTAGATTCTCCAATCGGAGGATGTATGTGCCATCGTCCAGTTGATACACCGTCGCCTGACCGGAACCGGGTTCATCAACGACCGCAAACGCCCCTGTCTTTACCGCAACGGGATCGGCGGCGACCGACTGCGCAGCGAGCGGTAGGACGATGAGCGCCATCAAAAACACCGCCATGCCGAGGCGCACCGATGTCCGCACACGAAACGTCCCACCGTGGCGCCGAAAACCGCTTTTGACGATCATTTTGCTCTCCTCGTGCGTTCTCTCGTTTCTCAGCCGCTGATATCATCGGGCAACCGACGGGGCCGCGATGTTACGATCATTGTGGAATGTAAAGATAACGAAACGCTTACCGAGACACGCGGAGTGGTAGCGTAGGCTTATGAAGTTTACCAACTTGATCCGGTAACGGTTTGGTGGCACAGGTTTTCAACCTGTGAGCCTGGCATGCCGCCCGGAGGGCACCCGGAAATCTGCCCCGCCCGATTATCTAGTTAAGTTGTAAAGGTTTATCAGCCTGCGTCTCTGTCTGAAGCCCACCACGGGGACGCAGGCTGAAGCCTACGCTACCATGTCAGTCCTCAGTTCTCAGTCCTTCTGTGACGAAGAGGAGTTCTTCGAACAGGAGCATATTGTCGTCGGCGGCGAGGCGGTTGTTGCGCTCGAAGCCGCAGCCGAGGCAGCGATGGACGACCATCGGCTCGCCGTTGGGCCGTGTGAAGCGTGCGACGGGGGCCATCTTCGCATTGCAGTCGCTCGCGCGGTCGCCGGGGCGGCCACCGTCCACATGGCGCGAATAGAGGCAGAGCGGGCAGTGATTGCGGTGCTTACCGCCGCTGATCGTCGGCCCGATGAAGGCGCGGCAATGGACGCATTTGAACGACTCGCGCCCCTCCCGCACCGCGCGGGTCGGGCCTCGTCGGGTGGCGTCCCGTGGTATGTCGCGCGGCGCACGAACCGGCATGCGCGCGTTGCGCTGCTGGCGATTCTTCGCGGGTGGCAGGGCATATCCGCCCTCATCTTCTTCGAAGTCTTTGTCCCTCTCCATAAGCATATGATACCAGACAGTCATTCGACTGCTTGCCTATTCCCCGCCCCACTCGAACTCCTCGAAGGGGAAAATCGGGCGCTGGAGGCGGCGATAGGGGATCTGATCGAGGTGGTTCGTCGTCAGGCCCGGCGTGTCCACATCAATGATCTCCGCCGCGATCGGCGTGAAGGCGGCGCGGAAGTGGACATTGGACTTGAGCATTAGGATCTGCTTCGCGGTCGGCTCGATCCCTTGGGAGCGGAAGATTTCCAGGTCGGTCGGCTGGGTCCGTTTCGTCGTCAGCAATATTTCCACCCCGTTGACATCGAAGACTGCCGTCGGCCCCATGTCCATTTGCACGCCCGTCCCCATCGGCCCCTTGTTCCGGTA
The DNA here is from genome assembly GCA_038231255.1 of Thermomicrobiales bacterium. Taxonomy (GTDB): domain Bacteria; phylum Chloroflexota; class Chloroflexia; order Thermomicrobiales; family JALYUS01; genus JALYUS01. Next base: position 35,297 of record JBBRLR010000004.1, read on the forward strand.
GATGCCGTCCGTGATGTTGCGCACCACACCCGTCACCGTGAGGGGTGCGCCGTGCAGATCGTCCGTCTTGCCGCCGATGGTGAGCGTGATCTCCGCGCCCACACCCGCCGCGATGGCCTGCGCTGCCGCTCCGGGATCGGCGATCACCGCGACGGCGGCATTGGTCGCTCCCGCCGCCAGGAGGGGCCTGAGGAGGTGCGTGCCGTCGCAGGGCGTGCCGCCGCCCGGATTGTCCCCCTGATCGGAGAGAACGACCGGCCCCTTCGGCGCGGCCATCGCCCGGCGCACCGCTTCCTCCGGCGTGGCGAGATCGGGCACGAATTCCCGCCGCATCTCCCACATGAACGCCGCCAGTTCGTCCGCATACCGGCGCGCGAGCGTCGGGTCGTTGTCGGTCACGACGTAGAAATACTGGCCCGCGCCGGGGATGTCGCTGTACGGGAAGCCGGGCGCGACGGTGACGGTGACGACGCGCGGATCGCGCTCGATCTCGTGCGCCTTGGCGACGACCGTCTGCATCGGCGGGCGCTCGCTGTACGTCTTCGGCCCGAAGATCAGGATCGGCGGGTGGGAGCGTGCGGCGGTTGGCTTGAGGCCGTCGCGCACCATGCGCACGAGGATTTCGCCCGCCTCGATGGCGCGCTCCCATGAATCCACGTGCGGGTAGGTGTCGTAGGTGACGAGTACATCCGCGTCGTGTACCATCGTCTCGCTGATGTAGCAGTGCCAGTCGAGCGTCGCGACGACCGGCAGGTCCGGCCCGACGAGCGTCCGCACGCGGTGCAGGAGATGGCCCTCGCCGTCGTCGTCCACCTCCGTGACCATCGCGCCGTGGAGGGCGAGCAGCACGCCGTCGAGTCCGCCGTCCGCACGCGCCGCAGCGATACCGTCAAGGATGCGCCGCTCCATCGGCTCGATGGCCTCCGCCGCGACGGTGCCGGAGGGGGTCGCGCGACCGAAAAAGGTCGGAAGGACGGCGAACCCTTCACGCACCCCGCTCTCGATGAAGCCGCCGAGACTGCTTCTCGTGCCGGTGAAGGCGTCAAGGATCGCATGTCCGTCGAAGTGTTGGAAAAGATCGGGCGTCGTCCGAATAGTCGAGAATGTATTCGTCTCGTGCGATACCCCGCCGATTGCAACGCGCATGATTCCTCCAGTTCTGGTTCGCAATTCGAGGTTCGAGGTTCAAGGTTCAAGGCAGATTCGTCCTCGAACTTCGAACCTGTTTTACCCCCTGCTCCCTCGTGGGTCGAGCGCGTCACGCAGGCCGTCGCCGAGGAGATTGAAGCCGAGCACGGTGACGACGATTGCCAGACCGGGGAAGAGTGCGATGTGCGGATAGGTGAGGATGTAGGTGCGCCCCGCCGAGAGCATCGAGCCCCACGATGGCGTCGGCGGCTGCGTGCCGAGGCCGAGGAAGCTGAGGGCCGATTCGAGCAGGATGATTCCCGCCACCGAAAGGCTGGCGAGGACGATCAGCGGGCCGAGAACGTTCGGCAGGATGTGGCGGACGATAATGCGCGCGTCCGATGCCCCGACCGTCCGCGCCGCCGTGACGAACTCCCGCTCCCGCAGACTGAGCACATCCGCGCGCACGACGCGCGCGTACTGCCCCCAGACGGTCACGCCGATGATGATGACGACATTGCGCAGGCTTGGGCCAAGCGCGGCGGCCATCGCGATCAGGAGGACGAGGAGCGGGAAGGCGATCAGCGCGTCCACGATCCGGGAAAGAATCGCGTCCACAAATCCGCCGAAATAGCCCGCCGCCGCCCCGACGAACGCACCGATCACCAGCGAAATCCCGGTCGCGGATAGGCCGACAATCATCGCGATGCGCGACCCGTAGATTACCCTGCTCAACATATCCCTTCCGACCTCATCCATGCCGAAAGGGTGGGCGAGCGAGGGTGCCGCGCCCCGTATCGTCGTATCAATCGCATACGGATCATAGGGGGCGAAAATGGGCGAGAGGATGGCGAGGAGGGCGATGAAACCGATCATCACGAGGCCCGCGACCGCCGGCTTGAACCGGATGAATCGCCGCCACGCCCGCCGCCACTCGTTCTGGCTGCGAAACGCCGCCTGCATCGGCAGGACGGTCGGGGAATGGGCGACGGATTCGCTCGGCAATTCGCTCTCCTCCGACTAGCGGTACCGGATCCGGGGATCCACGTAGGCGTAAATAAGGTCCGTCAAGAGTGTCGCCACAACGACGATCGCCGCGCCAATCGTGACGATGGACTGGACGACGAGGTAATCGCGCCGACTGATCGCCTGAAACAAGAGCCGCCCGATCCCCGGCCACGCGAAGACCGTTTCGATGACGATCGTGCCACTGAGCAGCACGCCGATCCGGAAGCCGACGACGGTGATGATCGGCAAGAGCGCGTTACGCACGATGTGGCGGAACATCACAATGCGCTCCGTCAGCCCCTTCGCGCGCGCGGTCGCGATGTATTCCTGACTCATTACCTCGAGCGTCGTTGCGCGCGTCAGCCGTGCGAGCAGCGCCATCTGCTCCGTGGAAAGGACGAAGACGGGCAGGACATACGCCTTCCAGCCATTACTACCAAAGGGCGGCAGCCAGCCGAGTTTGAGCGAGAAAAGGATGATGAGCATCAGCCCGAGCCAGAAATTCGGGATCGAGATGCCGAGAGTTGAGAAGAGCGTGGCGGATGCGTCGAAGATCGTGTACCGCTTGACCGCCGCGAGGATGCCCATGGGGATCGCGACGACGAGTGAGAAGAAGAGCGCGAGGCCATTCAGTTTGAGCGTGTTCGGCGCGGCGGCGCGCAGCAGGTCGGTCACCGGTCTGCCGCCGAAGGTGACGGACTCGCCGAAGTTGCCGTGCAAGATATTCTTCAGCCAGGTGAAATACTGCACGTAGATCGGCTGATCCAGCCCCCAGAAGTGGCGAATCACCTCGCGCTGCTCGTACGTCATGTTCGCCTCACCGACAATCAGGTCCACCGGATCGCCGGGGGTGAGATGGAGGATCGTGAAGACCATTAGCGTCACGATCCAGATGACGACGACCCCTTGGAGGAGACGGAGAATAACGTATCGGCCCAATGAACCTCACCCCCGGCCCCTCTCCATTGCTGACAAGCAATGGAGAGGGGAGAAGATTCACTCAGTACTCAGCACCCAGTACTCGTCCTAACCTTCCTCGATCCAGTACTTGGCGAAGTTCTGGTAGAGCCAATAGGGGTTGGTTGCCTTGTCCGGCATGCCCTTGATGCGCTTGTTGAAGAAGAGCACGGTTTCCCAGTACATCACGTAGAGGAAGGGCACTTCTACCGAGATCAGTTTCTGCAGATCGCTGTAGATTTTCTTGCGCTTCTCCGCATCAACCTCTGCGGCGCCCGCGTCGAGCAATTTCTGCGCGTCCGGGTTGTCCCAGTGCGCCCAGTTGTTCGTGTTGCCCTTGTAGAGCGCCTGCCCGTCCGGGTCGCCGTTGTTGCCGCCGTAGGTCCAGTTGAACAGACCGATGTCATAATTCCCCTCGCGCTCCGCCGCGAGCGCGGCGGAGGTTTCCAGTTCCTTCAGTTGCATGTCAATGCCGACGTCTTTGAAGTTGCGCTGCGCGATCTCTGCCTCGCTCTTGCGCAGCGCGTCCCCGCTAAAGACGGTGCAGACAACCGAGAGTTTCTGCCCCTGCGCGTTGGCGAGGATGCCGTCTGACCCCGGCGTCCAGCCTGCGTCCTTGAGCAGCGCCTTCGCCTTATCGAGATCGCGCGGGTAGGGTGTCGTGTTCGTCTCGTAATAAAACTCGAGCGCGGGTGAGATGTTGCCCGTCGCCTTGACCGCAAGCCCCTTGAGGAGGTCCTTGACCATCGCGTCGCGGTCCATCGCGTACATCATCGCCTGACGGACGCGCTTGTCGCTGAGCAGCGGGCGCGTGACGTTAAGCGGGAAATGGTTGACGGCGGCGCCCGGCGCGCGAAAGGTCTGAAATTTCGGGTCCTTGATGAAATTGAGCGTATCCTCCGGCGCGAGCGGCCAGGTGGAGGAGTCTGCGTCGCCGGTGCGGAGGGCGATGGCGCGCACGGAGGTTTCCGGCACGATGTTCTCGCGCCAGGTGTCAATATAGGGGCGACCATCCCAGTAATCATCGAAGGCCGCGAGCGTGACGTGGTCGCCGAGCTTCTGCTCCATGAACTTGTACGGCCCGGTGCCGACGGGCGCTTTCTTGTATTCTTTCTCGCCGATCTTCTCATGGACGTGCTTCGGCACGATAGCGATCGTCGCGCTCAGCGCTCCAAAGGGGACGTAGACGCGCGACAGCGTGACGATGACGGTCGCGTCGTCCGGCGTCGCGACATCCGCGACATCCTTGAAGTTCGGCTGGTTGATTGCGGCATTCTTCGGGTCGCGGAGCCAGTCGTAGTAATACTTGACATCGGCGGATGTAAAGGGCTGTCCGTCGTGCCATTTGACGCCCTTGCGCAGTTTGAATGTCCACGTCTTGCCGTCCGGCGAAACCTGATAGCTTTCGGCGAGGACGGGGGCGAGTTTGAAGTTCTCGTCCACCTTCAATAGCGCCTCGTGGATATTATAGATGAGGACGTACCAGACGGTCGGACCGGCATCGTCCGGGCTGAGGCTCGAAACATCCTGATGCCCCACCGTCACGAACGTGCCGCCCCGCTTCGGCTTCTTGCCGGACGCGGACGCGGCGGTCGTCGGGCCGCCGCCCGTGGCCGCGCTCGCCGCCGCCGGGGCGGTAGCGCCCGTGGATGCGGCGCTACTGGCGGCGGGCGCAGTTGACTGATTGACGGCGACCGTCGGGATCGTTCCTTTGGTGGGCGCTGCCTGCGTCCCACCAGCGGGAGTATTCGTCGGCGCGGAAGTGGAGCCGCCGCACGCAGCCAGGAGCGCGGCGACGACCGGACTCGACATGCCGAGGAGCGCGGCACGGCGCGAGAATTCTCTGCGCTGTGCGGGGGTGGCGTCCCGCAATGCCTCGACCAGATCAAGCGGATGACTGGCGTCGTACGACACGGTAATCCTCCTTCACAACGACGAACACACAAACAACGATGACATAGCGGCATTCCAGCGCCAACATTGGCGGGATCCGTGCGTGTCGAGCGCGATGCAGACCGAGTGCTATTCCCCTGCGGGCATGATGATAGTATAGGGTTATGCTCCGAATAGTGTCAATCGGCGCGCATCGTGCCGATATACCGGATTCAGCGGGTTGTCTTGTGCATCTATGGTCGGACGAATCGCCTCATCCGGTCGTTGTCGCGACGATAACGTCCGCGAACTCCGTGAGCATCTGCGCGGCGATTGTCGGGTCGCGCAGGCGCTCTTCGGGTGGGCGATCCGTCGTCGGGGCGTTGCTGACGGCGAACCGCGCGAACGCCGCTGTCGCGCCATTCTCGCTCGTCAAGGCGCCGTTTTCCCAGCGCACCGCCGCCTCGTCGCCGCGCCAGCGGATGCGCCATTCGATCCACATACTCTGCCCCCACATCGGTAGCGTAGGCTGCCTTAAAGATACTGCTCATACCCACCGCGCATCTCGGCGGCGTCGAGCGGCCAGATCGTTCGGCGGATGCGGTGGTACGGGAAGCCGGACAGATCGAGCGTCGTCGCGCCGGGCGCATCCGCCGCGATGATCGCCGTCGCAAGGTGCGTGTACCCGGCGCGGAAGTGCGCGCTGGACTTGACAGCGATGATCCGGTATCGCCGCACATCAATGCCGTGCAGCAGGAAGATTTCGTCGTCCAGCACCTGATTGCGGCGCGAGCCGACGAGCACATCCACGCCGCCGATCCGCAAACGTGCCATCGGGCCGATCTCGACGAGCATGCCGCGCCCCATCGGCGTCGTCAGGCGGAATTGTCCGTCGGTCAGGCACTTCACGTACGCTGCTGCCTCGATGGGCGCGCCGTGCAGGTCGTCCGTCTTGCCGCCGAGGCGCACGTCAATCGTCGCGCCGACGCCCGCCGCGTGTACCTGCGCCGCCGTTTCGGGGTCAAAAATGTAGGCGTAGCATGCGTTTTCGAGCTTCATGGCGAGCATCGCGCGCAAGAGGTGCGTGCTGTCGCCGGGAGAACCGCCGCCGGGATTGTCGGACGTGTCGTTGATGACGACCGGGCCGTTCGGCACTGCTAACGCCCGGCTGATTGCCTCGGTGGCGGTGAGGATTTCGGGCCGGTACTCCTCGCGCGCTTCCCAGATCGCCTGTGCGACCGCCTTGCCCGCCGCCGCCGCCAGCGCGGGGTCGTCGTCCGCGATTGTCAGGACGGACATGCCGACGGCGGGCACATCGGTGTAGGGAAAACCGTGGAAGATCGTGCAATCTATCATGCCGGGCCGTCGTTCCCACTCGCGGCACAGGGCGTTGAGCCGCATGCCGGGTTCGAGGTCGGTGCTGCACGTCGGGATCATCACGGGTAATTGTTCGAGGTGCATGGTGGGCCGGATTTCCCGCTCCAGCAGGCGATATAGGAAGTCCATCGCCTCCGCGCCGCGCTCGTAGCTGTCGGAGTGCGGGTAGTACCAGTTGCCGAACAGGCCGTCCGCGTGTTCGAGCATCAGCGGCGTGATGTTGCCGTGCAAATCGAGCGAGGCGGCGATGGACACCTCCGGCCCGACACGTTCCCGCACCGCCGCAAGTACCGCCCCTTCGAGGTCGTCAATCCCCTCCGCGACGCCCGCGCCGTGGAGCGCGAGGCAGACGGCATCCACCGGCATCGCGTGCTCGATTTCCGCCAGCAGTGTCGCGAGGATTTCGTCGTACGCCGCCCGCGTGATCGTGCCGGACGGGTAGGCGGTCGCGCCGAAGGTCGGCAGCGCCGCGATCCCCCGCTCGTCCGCTGCCGCGAGCATCCCGCCGATATAGGTGCGGTTGCCGCCGTGCGCGCGGACCATGTCGTCGCCGACGAACCACTGGTACTCCTTGAATGGCCCGGTCGTCGTCGGCGATGAGCAGAAGGTGTTGGTTTCGTGCGCGAACTCGCCGATAGCAATGCGATAGCGGTGGGTCATGTTTTTCCTCACCCCTGGCCCCTCTCCATCGCTCTCAGATCACGAAAGGCGATAGGCTCACATGGCGATAGAGAGGGGAGCGTACAGACACTAGCATTCCGTTGCCATCGTACCTGATTGTGGCAGGATAGCCTACGACGCTATCCCACCGAACCTCGTCATCAGTGTAGAATGCCCCCAGTGGATGAACGTACAGAAAGGGGCAAGGCGCGCGTTATGCAGCATCTCCGGGCGGTTTCACTGGCCGGGTCATGGCGCTTTCGGACCGATCCGGATCGTCTGGGCGACCTCACGTCCGCCGATCTCGTGCAGTCCGCCGACGACGAGTGCGCATTCCATCTGCCCACCTACGACGACAGCGACTGGCAGGCGATCCCTGTCCCCGGCAACTGGCAGCAGTTCGGCCACGACTACAATGGCGTCGCCTGGTACCGGACGCGCTTCGTCCGGCCTGATTTTCCCGGCGATGGCGTCGCGCGGCTCCGCTTCGCGGGGGTGGATTACTACGCCGATGTTTGGCTCAACGGCTTCTACCTCGGTTCGCACGAAGGGTATTTCGCCCCCTTCACTTTCGATTGCACCCGCTGGCTCCGGGACGACAATGTGCTGGTCGTGCGCGTGGACAGCCCGAACGATGTGCGCGTCAAACACAAGCGCGAGCACGAACGCAAGACGCTCATCAAGGGCGCATTGCAGGATTGGGATGTTAACAACCTCGATGTGAACCCCGGCGGTATCTGGAGCGACGTGACGCTGCTCCTGTCCGGGCCGCAGTACATCGCGGAGGTGCGCGCCGATGTGGATTTGGCCGCGCACGCTGCAACGGGCCGCGCCTCGCTCGCCTTGCGCGTCACGCTCGTCAACGCGCTCCCCGCCGCCGTGGATGCTCGCGTGCGGCTGACGCTCGCGCCCGCCACCTTCACTAGCGAGACGATCGAGGAGGAGGGGCGCATCCGCCTCCTGCCCGGCCCGAATGTCCATACCCTTTGGCTGCAAATCCCCGATGCCCGCCTTTGGTGGACGTGGGATCAGGGGCGGCCCGATTTGTACGCGCTCACCGTCACAGTCGGCACGGGCGAGACGCCGGGCGACAGCGTCACGGAGCGGATCGGGCTGCGCACCGTCGAGCGGCGCGGCGCGGGCTGGGCGACGTACCTCAATGGCCGCCGCATCTTCTGGCGGGGCGCCAATTACCTTTCCGATCAACTGCTCGGTTCAATGACGCCCGAACGGTACGCGCAGGATGTCCGCCTCCTCCACGAGGCGAACATGAACGTGGTGCGCCCCTTCTGCGTCGTCGAGCATGCCGCCTTCTACGCGGCGTGCGACGCGGCGGGGCTGCTCGTTTATCAGGACTTCCCAATGCAATGGCGGATGGCGAACGACTCCGACCTTGTGCGGCGCGCGACGCGGCAGGCGGAGGAGATGATCGCGCTGCTGGCAAACCATCCGTCCGTTTTTCTGTATTGCTACGGCTCGGAGCCGGGCGAGGCGAACTTCAAGAAGCTGAGCATGGCGCTTGCCGCCACCTCCCGTGCGGCGGACTCGATGCGCATCACTCATCAGGCGAATGAGTACGCCGGCCACTGGGAGATCATGGCGGAGCGCGAGCGGTATGGCTGGCCGGTGGACATGCACCTCTACAGTGGCTGGTACACCGACGCCTTCGGCGAACTCTACGATCTCGCGCGCTACACGCCGGAGCATTTCGAACTGGTCACCGAGTATGGCGCGCAGGCGCTCCCCGCGCAGGAACTCCTGCACGCCATCCTGCCGCCCGAGCAGCGCGCCTGGCCACCGACGCCGCGCGCCCTCCGCACCCTGAAACGCCGCTGTATGCAGCCCGAGCCGCTCTTTCGCGCCGTGCCGGACGCGACGAGTTGGCAGGATTTGATCGCCAAAAGCCAGGCGTATCAGGCGCTCGTCCTCAAGTTCCACACCGAGCACTACCGGCGGCTGAAGTACGCGCCGTGCAACGGCGCCGTAATGTTCACCTTCAACGATTGCTGGCCCGCCGTGACGTGGTCGGTCGTGGACTACGCGCGCCGTCCCAAGCAGGGCTATTACGCCTTGCAGCAAGCCTTCGCGCCGCTCCATGTCATGCTGAACTGGGTCGCGCCGCTCGCCGCGACGCTCGGCACGCCGTGGCAGGCGGAGATCATCGTCGTCAACGATCTGCCGGAGTCGTTCGCGGGCCTGATCGCCGGCTGGCTCGTCCGGCACGATGCGACGGGCGCGATCCTCGCCGAAGGCTCGATCCCGTGCGACGTGGCGGCGGACTGCCCGGCGACGCCAATCGGCGTCCTGCCACTGCGCCCCCCGCCGGACGCGCCCGTCGGCCCCTGCACCATCGCCCTCCGCCTCACCGACCGAAACGGCGACATCCGCGCCACGAACGCCTACACCCTCATCCTCCGCGCCCCCTGGCAGACCACGACCTCATCCCTGCGGACGGAAACCTGAACGCAGAGCGCGCAGACATCGCAGAGGGGAGAAGAGAACGAACGAAGTGTCTTGAACCGAGAGTTCCTACTTGTTCTCTCTGCGTTCTCTGCGTCCTCTGTGCTCTCTGCGTTACCGTTCCCTTTTCGCCGAGTGGAGGTAGTACATGCGGACGGTGCGGGTGGCGCTGGTGGGGTTCGGGAATGTTGGGCAGGCGCTGGCGGACCTGCTCGAACAGCGGGCGGACGTGCTCTACCGCCGGTACCACCTTGACATCAGCATGACGGGGATCGCTACCGCGCGGCACGGCACGATCATCGCGCCGGAAGGGGTGGACCTCGCGCGGACGGTCGCGGCAATCGAGGATGATCCGGCGGCGCGGTTGCCGGGCGCGCTGGCGGGCGACATCGCCATGCCCGCCTTTATCGCCACCGTGCCCGCCGACATCATCGTCGAACTCAGCCCGCTCGCGCCGGAAAGCGGCCAGCCCGCCATCCGCCACTGCGAGACGGCCCTGCGCAACGGCAAGCACGTCGTGACCGCCAATAAAGGCCCCGTCGCCTATGCCTATCGCCGCCTGCGCGATCTCGCCGTCAGCCAGCATCGCCAATTTCGCTTCGAGTCCGCCGTGATGGATGGCGCGCCGATCTTCGCGCTCGTCGAAAAGGCGCTGCCCGCGACCGAGGTGCGCGGCTTCCGGGGCGTCATCAACAGCACCTCGAACCTTGTCCTGACGATGATGGCGGCGGGGCAAACGCTGGCGGAAGCCGTCGCGGAGGCGCAACGGCTCGGCGTCACCGAGGCCGACCCCGCCTACGACCTCGACGGCTGGGACGCGGCGGTCAAGGTCTGCGCGCTGATGAACGCGCTGATGGACGCCGATGTGCGCCCCGCCGACATCGAGCGCACCGGCATCGGCGGCATCACCGTGGACGATCTCGCCGCAGCGGCTCAGGCGGGCAACGCGATCAAACTGGTTGCGGAAGCGTGGCAAGCGCGGGACGGCACGCCGCATGGCCGCGTCGCGCCGCAAACCCTGCCGCTCGCCGACCCGCTCGCCACGCTGGCGGGCACGTCCAATATGCTCATCCTCCGCACCGACACGATGGGCGACCTCGCCATCGGCGAGTACGATGGCGGCACTCCGCAGACCGCCTACGGCGTCCTCGCCGACATCCTCCACATCACGATGAGCGAAGCGTGACGAAACCGCAGAGCCGCAGAGGACGCAGAACGGAATCCGGTGGTGGCGGGCTCCGGGTACCCTCTGGGTGGCATGCCGCTCTGGTGCAGGCTAAAGCCCGCCACCACCAGGAAAATCGCCCCAACTGCGTAACCCCCAATGCATGGCTCATTGCTCATTGCTCACATCGTTAGGCGGGCGTAGCGGCTGCGGTAGGCGAGGAGCGGTTCGCCGTCGTTTTCGGCGAAGGCGAGGACTTCGCCGACGAAGATGCGGTGATCGCCGCCCCGATAGGTGGCATGGAGGCGGCAATCGAACGACGCAATGGCGGCGCGCAGGAGCGGCGCACCCGTGGTCGCCGTGCGGTACGGCACACCGCTGAACGTCGCGTTGACGAGCGGCGCGCGGTTGGCGAAGCGATCCGCGAGGAATTCGTCATCCTCCGGTAGCACATTAACCGCAAACGCGCCCGCTTCCTCGATCATCGCGACGAACGACGAGGTGGCGACGATGCAGACGAGTACGAGCGGCGGTGCGAGCGAGACGAAGGAGAAGCTGCTCGCCGTAATCCCCCGGAAGCCGAGCGCACTCCGTGTTGTTACGACCGTCACGCCCGCCGCGAACCGTCCCACCGCCCGCCCGAACGCCTCCGCATCGAACGCCGCGCCCGTCTCATCCATTGTGCTCGCCTCATTTTCGGTTCGATGTGCGTGACCCAGCCTGTTCATTTCGCGAACAGGAAGGAGACAAGGCGCGGCGCGTGCTGATCGTCGTCGTGCCACCATTCCTTAAGGCCGGTCAGGGTGAAGCCGACGCGCGTCGCTGCATCGAGAAAGTCAGACAGGTGATGCACGAAGGCCGGAGGTTCGATGCGCGCCTGATCCCGCTGGAACGCGGCTTTGCTGCCCGTGTACTGCTTGAATGGGTGCAATTCGCAGACAAACATCTGGCCCGCAGGCGCCAGCGTCCGTGCCGCCTCGGCGAAAACAACGGAAAGATCGGCGATGTGTTCAAGTACCAGGTTGCAGACGATCAAATCCACCGACTGATCGGCGCAGGGCCAGGGCTGCATGAGGTCCGCTGCCGCGAAGGTCACGTTGGGGCCGAACCCCTTGGCTCTGGCCTGCGCAAGCATGCCTTCTGAGAAATCAATGGCATGGACACGGTCGCTAATCTGCGCGAGCAAGTACGTATTCTTGCCGGTGCCGCAGCCAATTTCGAGGATGGAGCGGTAGCGCCGCCCGGCGAGAACGGTGCGGGTGACCGTCTGATCGAGATCGCGGGTCAGGTTGCGATCGGTGTCGTAGGTGGTGGCCCACTGCGTGTATGCGGTTTGGACAGGTGAAAGAGTCATCGGCGGCTCCAGGACCTGAAAGAGGCGCTACCGGGTCCGATGGGGCAAGGCAGCGAACACGATCACCGGTACAGCATACCAGACGATGATCGTCACTTTGGAGAAGGCCTCCGCCACGGTGGATGCAAACACGCGCCGGGACGCAACGTGTCTCGGTTTCAAGCGCGAGTCCACGACTGGAGAAAGGGAACAGGCCGGGAGAGCATATCTCCCGGCCTGTTCCCTGTCCATGTGATGAGTCTTAGCGGGTACCGCGCCGCTCCCGCCGCATCTCGGGCAGGGCGTCCGTGCGGATCAGATGCTGCTGCCACTGCGCGGCAAACTCCACCGTCCGCTCGACATCCCCGAGCGGCGACAGGACCGCCCGCCCGAACGCGCGGATACCCGCCCGCATCTTCTGTGTGTCCATCTTTGATAAGCCCTTTCCCGGCATCGCTGCCGTCATATCGAGAAAGAACGACTCCGCTATTCGCGGCGCAATTCCCTCTAAACAAGACAGTACCATGCAGGGATGGATTGTGCAACTGTTCACAATGTTAGGAAAATGTGAGCCGGTTTGTGCGTACGTTCGCGGTGCGTCGTGCGATTTGGCTCTGTGAACAAAGCGACAATCGGCGAGTTGTGCGATTGACAAACCGGGGAGAACGGCAAAGAAAGGGGGAGTTGAACCACGAAGGCGCGAAGAGCACAAAGGGAGAGGAGAGAGGGAGTTGATTTTTTCGTTCCATCTTCGCGCCTTCGTGGTTCAACTCCCTTTTTCAATCTGGGCGGCGTACCGCTCGGCGTCGTCCTCGGGTTGGTAGCCGAGTTGCTCCTGGGTCGGGCCGATGTCCCAGTAGCGCCGGGTGTTGCCGGAGATCGCGTAGAAGATGCCCCAGGTGAGCGGCGTCTCGATGGCGCGCCACGCCAGTTGCGCCATGTCGCGCGGGGAGAGCCAGGTGCTGAGGTTGCGGACATTCGTCGGCTCCGGCAGCCACGAGCCGATGCGCAGGCAGATCACTTCCAGGCCGTGCTCGTCCACATAAAGGCGGGCGATCGCCTCGCCGAACGCCTTGGACGCGCCGTAGTAGCCGTCCGGGCGTACCGGCATGTCCGGGTAGCAGGGGCGACCCTTTAGTTCGTAGTAGCCCGTGACGTGGTTGGTCGTCGCGAAGACCATCCGATGTACGCCCTCATGCCGCATCGCCTCCAGCACCGTGTACTGGCCGACGATGTTGTTGTTGAGGGCATCTTCCCACGGCGTTTGCACGGCGGAGGATGCCGCAAGATGGATCACGGCGTCGCAGCCGCGCATCGCGGCGCGCATTCCGTCCATGTCGGTGAGATCGGTCTGGACGATCTCTTCGCCCTCCCGCGCGGGGCCGACGGGTGTCCCGCCCGGCCGCTCCTGCAGACGCAGCGCGTACCGCCCTTTCAGCAGTTCCCGGAGCGACTCCCCGATCTTCCCACTTGCGCCGGTCATCAAAACCTTTTTCATCTCCGCCTCCAGATAGGACTAAGGGCTACGGACTGAGGACTGAGTATAGCGCATCGTTGCATTTGCATTGGGGCTGGGGAGACGGGCTGTTTGCCGCAGTCGCTCACACCGTTTACCATGCGGCGGGCGGCGATGTGGGCGATGCCAAAGGAGCGGTGTGCGATGTCCTACGATGTGTACGTCAACCTGAAGTACGACGATGACGTCGTCCGGCGCATCGTGGACATCGCGCCGCGCGTAGATTTCTTCGGCGATGGTGAAACGCTGACCTTCGCGCCGAGTGACTTCGCGCCGCACAACGACCGCTTCCGGAGCACGCCGGAGCATCAGTTCATCGTCGAGCAGAGCAGCGGCACGCTCGACAGCCACGGCTTTCTTATCATCATCAACCGTGCCGGTCGCTCCCTCGCCCTCCACGATAACGGGCCGAGCGGGTTTGCCCATGCCCGCGAGACGATCCGCGATTTCAGCGCCTGGGTGCGCGCGCATGTGCCGGGCGCGAAGTTCAATGTTGCCAGCATTGCCAGCACCGATGGCTACGCGGATTATGCCTACGTCGGCGCGATGGGAGGCTGGCAAGTCACCGACGCGGGCAACGGCCTCAATCCTGCCGCTGCGGCGATCTGAGAAAACCTCACCCCCATCCCTTCGCCATCGCAATGGCGAGGGGTGCCTCCTCTGAACTGTCGTGACATTCCTCATACGTCCCGATCTACTGGAGGTCATTCCCCCTCTCCATCGCAATAGAGAGGGGCAGGGGGGTGAGGTTTCTCGACCCGACTGTTATACTCGTCCCTGCAATGAGAGCGTGTGTGTATCCACGGCGTATACGTCGTTGCCGGGGGCGTGGCATGGTGCAAAAAACGATCCGGCTACCCCGCGCCGAGCGGCGCAGACAGATATTGACGATCGCCGCGCAGGCATTCGCGGAGCGCGGATTCAGCGGCGTGACAATGGAGGAGATCGCCGGGCGCGTCGGCGTGACGCGTCTGATCCTGTATCGCGCTTTCGCTTCCAAGGAAGATTTGTATCGTGCCATTCTCAGCGACACCGCAGCCCGACTGACCGACGCAATGGCGGAGGCCGTCGCGCTCCCCACCGCCCCGAGCGGCGCTGCCCTCCGCGCCTACCTCGACGCGGCCCGCTGGAACCCGGCGGCGTTCATGCTCCTGTTCACAGGCGCGGCGGAAAGCCCGCTCGGCATTGAGATCGAGGCAGCGCGCCATCGGGTGCGTGAGGAGATCGCGCGGCAGGCGCTCACCCAAGCTGCGAAGGAGGGGATCACTCCCGACCCCTTCTGGTCGCCCCTCGTCGCCGAACTGACCTTCGCCATCGTCGAGCACGGTACGCAACGGTGGCTGGACGCTGCGCCGACCCCGGCCGCCGATGATGCATTCGTTGAATACCTCCAGCGCGGCGTGAGCGGCATGTTGGGTGGCATCGCGGCGGGCCACTTCAATTTGCGTTTCCCCGCTGGCCGTGCCCGCAACTGATTCCCGGCGCGACATACCCGATTGGCGCGTCATATCCCGCCATGTGTTTGCGTTCGTCCTACCGCGCAACGAGGCTGTTCGCGAGCATGATGTGGAGGATCGTTGGGCGAAGATCGGGATGATCGAGAGGGATAATCCGATCGGGTGGGCAGACGAGATCGTCCCGCGTACCCTCGTAGAGGGCGAGGGCAATCTCGTGGTTGTGCGCGTTCGGATAAAGTATTCCGTCAATGTCCGGGTAGGTCGCCGGGGTTTCGTAGAAATACCGCGACCAGGGCTGCGAAAGCGTGTGATCGCATGCGGCAACGGCGGCGACGGTACCCGCGTTCATCGCCGCTTTCCCGCGAAGGTCCAAGAGGCGGAGATTCCGCCAGACGACCGGCGTCGCGATGTGCCAATGCGCGAATTCGACGATGCCCGTGTCGCCGAAGATTTCGACGAGACACGAGGAGAGTCCGTTCGATTGGTCGGTTGACCAGCCGCCGTAATAGATCCCGCGCGCGGGATCATCCGTTGGCTTGCCGGTGGCCGCATCGCGCCGGTGGTGATCGAATCGCCATTTGGGACCGTGATAGCGGAAGGAGAGCGCCGTCTGGCGATACCGGCTCGTCGGATCGAACAAACGAACAAGCGCGGCGCCGGATGGCACCGCGCAGAATTTCGGGTATAAGCGGCGGGTCGGGTCGGGCGGAGGTGGGCTGACGACGACCACGCTAGTTCACCCCAACAGCCTCAGCGAGTGCAATGATCCGCGCGACATCGCCCCGTTTCAGTACATCGAGCGGGGACGCACCCTCCAGATGCTGATTCGCGCGCGTGAGCCAGCTCACCTTCGCGAGCGGCGATACGTCGAGCGCCTTGAGCGCCATCGGCAAGCCCGCGACGACGCCATCCGGCCCCTCGGCATCGAATTGCCAGAGCGGAAAGTACCACGCGCCGCGATCCTGCACGCCCAGCAAGGTGCCGCTCTCGACGCGGTCGTGGGGGGTTTGCCGACTTGTCCCCAGCAGCTTCGCCACCTGCGGCGCCGTAATCGCATCCTTCAGCAACTCACGCCGCCGTGCGAACGACGCGGTCAGCACGCGTGTTTCCAACTCGACGATCTCGATGGGGGTGTAGGTCCGCCCACCGGTAAGGGTATTGATGAGATCGGCATGGGACGCATCGGGGGCGCGTGTTTCGAGCGCGCGCTCGACGCGAGAAAGCGCTTCGGTCTGCTCTGCGGGATCGAGGTCGTTTAATCGGGACTCGATGCCCCGCGCGGCCTTGATGATCGTTGGCCGGTCCTTTTTGTTGTACCGCGTCGGATCCGTGATCTGGATAGCGATCATCGTCTTTCCGTGAACCCTTTCCTGCACCTGACCGGTCACCTAAAGGAAGAATAACACGCGGCGTCAGAGATGTCAAGGCGCAAGAGATGTCAAGTGTTTGGGGTGTCGTTGCGTGCGTTGCGCGTCGCACCTGGCGCGTTGAGATCGCGGAATACGGGGAGGGCGAGCAGCACCACCGTGGTGAGCGCGAACAAGGCGCCGATGCCAAGAAAGAGTGTCCGCAGCCCGATTGGGTCAATGAGCACGCCCGCGACGCCCCGTCCAAGCGGAATGAAGGCGAAGGAGAGCGCCGTGGTGATCCCCTGAACTCGACCGAGCAGCGCGGGTGGCACTCGTTCCTGCCGGATCGTTGTGGTCAGCGGGTTGACCATGCCGACGGCAAGGCCGTAGACGAATGTGACCGCGACAAGCGCGACGAAGGGTAGACGCAAAGCGAGCGCGCTGAAAGTGATCGCTCCACCGATTGGGTAGAGCGCCAACACGCCCAACCGGGGCAGGCGGTGCCCGATGGCGGCGAACAGGAACGAACTGACGATGGCGCCCGCACCGAGCGCCGCGAGGATCGCCCCGAAACTGACCGCCGTGCCGAAGGCGCGCTTCGCGTAGACGGCGAGCAGCAGCGACCACGGCGCTTCGATCAGGTTGGTGAACAAGAAGAGCACGGTGAGCGCGCGCAGCGTCCGGTCGCCGGCGAGGAAGCGCCACCCCTCGGCGAGATCGGCGAAATATCGGCGCGGCCCGGTACCGCGTGGCGCGGTGTACATGCGATGGGGGATGATCACGCCGATCACCGCAGCGGAGAAGGCGAACGACGCGGCATCGAGCCAGAGGACATTGCTCGCGCCGAAGACGGCAATCAGGACACCGGCGAGCGGTGGCCCGAAGAGGATCGCGAAACGCGGTACGGACTGGACGACCGCATTAGCCCGTTCCAGCCGCATCCCGGCGAAGGCCGCGAGATCGGGGACGAGGCTCTCTCGCGCGGTGCTCCCCGGTGTATTGAAGAGATTAGCGAGGAAGGTGAGCGCGAGCAGTTGCCAGAAGGCCAGCCCAACCGTGTGATAAAGCAGAGGGATCAGGGCGATGGTCAGGCCGCTTGTCAGGTCCGCCAGCACGCTTGTGCGTTTAAAACCGAGCCGGTCCACGAGCGTGCCGCCGAAGATGCCGCCGAAAATGAATGGGAGTGTCGCGAAAACGCCCGTCAGCCCCGTCTTCGCCGCGCTGTTCGTTGTTTGTAGGACGAACCACGGGATCGCGACACTGGTCAGCATGCTGCCGGTAAGCGAGACGATTCCTGCGACGGTCAGCGAGGCGATCGGCAGTCGTTGTGTCGGTGTCGCGTGCGTGATCGCCATCCTGCGTTACTCCTCCATCGTGACATCTCACGAAGAGCGTAGTACAAGATATTGATTTTGTCAATAACAGAATGAATTTTATTGAGCATAGAGTGACATTAAAAAGAAATCGGGCAGGTACATCACCTGCCCGATGGAGGAAACGAAAGTCACTAGTACTTCGGCAGTGACGGATCCACGTCGTCGGACCAGGCGAGGATGCCGCCATTGAGATTCTTCAACTTGCGGAAGCCCGCGTCCTTGAGGATGCCGAGCGCTTTGGCCGAGCGGACGCCGGAGCGGCACTGCAAAACGATCTCGTCCGCCGAATCGAGTTCGTGCATCCGCGCGGGCACATCGCCGAGCGGGATGAAACGGACATCCGGCTCCTTGATCGTGCCGAGCGCCCACTCGTGCGGCTCGCGCACATCCACGATGACGAGATGCTCGCCCGCGTCCAGCCGCCGCTTCAACTCGCGCGGCGTGATCTCCCACTGCGCCTCCAAATTGACTTCTGGCCCCGACGTAATGCCGCAGAACTCGTCGTAGTCAATCAGGTGCTTGATGGTTGCGTGTTCGCCGCAGATCGGGCAGCTCGGGTCCTTGCGCAGTTTGTACTCGCGGAACTGCATCTTCAGCGCGTCGAACCGGAGCAGGCGACCGATCAGCGGGTCGCCGATGCCGATAATCAGTTTCAGCGTCTCTGCCGCCTGCAACGCGCCGACGATGCCGGGCAGCACGCCGAGCACACCGCCCTCCGCGCAGGACGGGACGAGGCCCGGCGGTGGCGGCTCCGGATAAAGGCAGCGGTAGCACGGCCCTTCGTTCGCGTAGAAGATCGAGACCTGCCCCTCGAAGCGGAAGATCGAGCCGTAGACATTCGGCTTACCGAGCAGCACGCAGGCGTCGTTGACGAGGTAGCGCGTCGGGAAGTTGTCTGTCCCGTCCACGATGATGTCGTAGTTCTTGAAGATGTCCAGCGCGTTCTCACTGGAAAGGCGCGTCTCGAAGGTCGTAATCTCGGTGTACGGGTTGAGGGCGGTCAGCCGTCGTTTCGCCGCTGCCAGTTTCGACGTGCCGATGTCCTCAGTCGTGAAGGTCACCTGCCGCTGAAGGTTCGACGAGTCCACGACATCGGCGTCCACGATGCCGATGTGGCCGACGCCCGCCGCCGTCAGATACAAGCCGAGCGGCGCGCCGAGGCCACCCGCGCCGACGAGTAGGACGCGCGCCTGCTTCAGCTTCTTCTGCCCCGCCAGCGTCACCTCCGGCATGATGAGGTGGCGGCTGTAGCGGCCAATCTCGTCCGGCGAGAGTTCCACGTCCTCCGCATCTGCTCCCTCTCCCGCCTGGCGGGGGAGGGTAGGAGAGAGGGCCGTGCCGCCCGCAATCGAGGGCACAATCGTCACCGTATCGCCGGAGGCGACGGGTGTCGCATCCTTCTGGAGATAGCGGATGTCCTCGTCGTTCAAATAGACATTGACGAACGAGCGCAGTTGGCCGCTGTCGTTGTACAGGTGCTTCTTCAGGTCCACGTACTCGCCGGTCAGCTGCCCAAGCACCTCGCCAATGGTGCTGCCGGCCAGTTGCACCTGCTCCTTGCCCCCGGCGAACTGCCGCAGCGCCGTCGGGATCAAAATCGTCACATTCTCCGCCATATCATGACCTCCTCATATCAGATCGGAAACCGGGGATGAACGGCAAAGACGCAAAGAGCGCAGAGACGCAAAGAAGAAAGAGAAAAAGGACGGGATCCATCTTTCTTTCTTCCCCTTTGCGTCCTTCGCGTCCTTTGCGTCTTTGCGGTTCATCCCCGGTTTCTCCCGTCTTCCTCAGCCACGCTCGATGATCTGCTCTTCATTGTAGCCGGAGCGGTCGGCTTTGAGCACCCAGGACTTAAGATCGAGGGCAATGCCCTTGTAGACGCCCTGAATGATGTAGGAATAGGTCGGCCAGGCGAAGTCGCGATCCGTTTCGGAGGGGCGCGGCTCGCTGTCCGGGTGGGAGTGGTAGAAGCCGAGCAGTGCCATGCCCGCTTCCCGCGCCCGCCGCTCCTCGTGTGCGATCACCTCCGGCCCGATCTGGAAGCGCCGCCGCCGCTCGTCCACCTGCTCCCAGGCATTCTCGACCGGTACCGTCTCGCGCACGACCTTCTCATCGCCCTGCATCACACCGATCAACAGCCCGCACACCTCGTTCGGGTATCCATTCTCGCTCTGCCGACACACCGTCGCCCTGAGCGCATTTGTCCACACCAGGTTCATTCTCGCTCCTCACAACGATTCAGCACGGAGGACACGGAGGCCACAAAGAGCACAGAGAATGAATACGATCGAGAGTCTTCTCATTTGTCTTTCTCTGTGTCCTCTGTGTCCTCTGCGATCTCTGTGTTATCCCCTTCCCGCATCTTCGCCCCAGAAGGGGAGCGAGAGGTACTTGGCCGCGCCATCGCAGAAGATCGTGACGACCGTGCCCGTGTCAAGGGTCGCGGCGACGCGCAGGGCGGCAACGGTGTTCGCGGCGGCGGAAACGCCGACCAGCACGCCTTCCTCGCGCGCCAGCCGTTTGACCATCGCGTGCGCGTCGTCTGTGCTCACTTCCTCGATCATATCCGCCAGCGAAGGATCGTAGATGCCGGGGACGATGGCGGAGACGTAGTGCTTGATCCCCTCGATGCCGTGGAGCGGGCTGTCCGGCTGGACGGCGACGAGGCGCACGGCGGGGTTGTAGTCGCGCAGACGGCGACCCGCGCCCATCAAGGTGCCGCTCGTGCCTGTCGCGGCGACGAAATGCGTCACCGCACCGTCCGTCTGCTCCCAGATTTCCGGCCCGGTCGTTTCGTAGTGGGCGCGCCAGTTGGCTGCGTTGTTGAACTGGTCAGGGTAGAAATACCGCTCCGGGTCGGCGGTGTGGCGGCGTTGCACCTCGTGGATTGCGCCATCGAACCCCTCCGCCGGATCGGTCTCGACGAGCGTTGCGCCGTACGCCGCCAGCATACGCTTACGTTCCTCGCTCGCGTTCGCCGGCATGCAGAGTTCGACCCGATAGCCGAGTGTCGCGGCGATCATCGCGTAGGCGATGCCGGTATTGCCGCTCGTCGCGTCCAAAATCGTCTTGTCCGCCGTCAGGAGGCCGCGCGCGATGCCGTCCCGGATCATCGCGAGGGCGGGGCGATCCTTGACACTGCCGCCGGGGTTGTTCATCTCCGCCTTCGCCGCGACGGTGACGCCCGCCGGCAGGTGCGCCGTGATCTGTGTCAGCCGGATCAACGGCGTGTTGCCGATCATATCGAGCACGGTCGTCGTGCCTTGTGCCGTTATCTGCGCCATCGGTGCTCGTCCCTCCACGCGTTCGCGGCGCGCATTGTCGCAGAAGTTGCGTAACAAACGCAACAACGCGTCGCACCTGCGTAGTGGTCACAACGGTAGGAAAGGGTGCAGCATTCCCGCATTGCTCATTACGCCCTGCTCTCTTACTATGATCGAGAGAATGGATGCAGCGCAGGGAAAGGCAAGCATTTGCAAACGGGTGATCTGGCGCCGGATGTGACGGTGACGATTGAGGACAAGCAGGTACGGCTGCGCGATTTCGTCGGTGAGCAGCGCGTCGTCCTCTATTTCTATCCCAAGGATTCCACTCCCTCCTGCACGCTGGAGGCGCGCGGGTTCAATGATCTCATCGAGCAGTTCGCCACAAATGGAGCAGTGGTCATTGGCGTCAGTACGGACGACGTGACCTCGCACGCCCGATTCGCCCGGCGAGAGGGATTGCGTTTCTCGCTCGGCACGGACCCGGACGGCACGCTCGCGACGGCCTTCGGTGCAGCCAATCGGCTCGTGCAGGGGATCGTCGCGAAGCGCGTCACATTCCTGATCGAGCGGGACGGTCGCATCGCCCGCATCTGGGATCGCGTCAACCCGCACACGCATCCGCTGGACGTACTGGATGCGGTGCGCGCCCTAAACCCCACCTGCTCATGCTGCCCGGAGGGCGCCCGCGCCCGGTTCCCCACCGGGGAAGGGGAGCGGTATGGTGGTGTCATCCCTGCGAAATAACCGCACATCAGCGTGAGGCTGGGACTGGGTTCGGGACACCGCCGCCACCACCACCGGGCCGCGGGGATGGCGGAGGGTTCGGCGGGCCACCGGAGGGTGCGGGGCCGGGACGCGGCGGCACCGGCACCGGATTGGGGACGGCGACATCGGCCTCGAACGCGCCGATGCTGCACCGGTCGGAACGGCGGAAGAAGCCGCGCTGATCCTTGCCGCTGGTTGGTAGGGCGGCGCAGGCGTTGGGGTCGGCGGTGTCCTTGGCGGCGCTGCCGGGGAGGAGGGCGAGGGTCTGGGTGGGGCCGCCGTTATCCTTGAGGGTGTCGAGGTTCGGATTGCCGTGCTGCGTCATAGTGTCGGTGAAGGCGCAGGTGCTCGTCGGATTGAACTCGAGGTTATGACCGCCGTCGGTGATCGCGCCGGAGCAGTTGGCGAACGTGCCACCGGTGTTGACGGAGAGGAGCGTGTTGATGGCGCTCCGCGTGTTGATGCCGGTGTTGGCCAGCCCGCCCCCGGCGGCGCCGTTCGTGCCAGGTGCACCCGGTGTGCCGGGATTTGGGCCTGTGCCACCCGATCCACCGCCACCGCCGCTCGCGCTATTGGCGGCAATCGTGACGTTGCCGATGTTTGCGGAACCGGTGTTGGATACCGCGCCACCTGCGCCCACACCGCCGTTACCGCCGTTATCGCCGTTGCCGGTGTGGCCGGCGAAGCTGCCTCCGGTGCCGCCATTGCCACCGCCGCCGCCGGTGGCCTGATCGGCGAAAAAGGTGCTGTTCGTCAGTGTAAGCGTGCCGCCACCCTTGGAGACGGCCCCGCCCGATGCGCCGCCGCCCCCGCCGCCGTTGCCGCCGGTCGCGCTGTTCCCGCTGAAGCGGCTCCCCATCACCGAGAAGGAGGACGCCGACGTGACCGCGATCGCACCTCCGGTCGCGGACCCGCCGTCGGTGCCGGGTGAACCGGGGGCGCCGGCCCCGCCCGTCACCTGGTTGCCCGTGAACTGGCTGTTCGTCGCGGTGAAGCCGCCGCCGCCGACGTACACGCCGCCGCCGTAGCCGACCGCGCTGTTGTTGCTCACGACGCTGTTATTCAGGGCGAGCAGCCCGCTGGTGCTGGAGATCCCCCCGCCACGGTTGATCGCGCTGTTGTTGCTCACGACGCTGTTATTGAGCACGACCGTCCCGGAGCTGGCGAAAGCCCCGCCCCCCCCCGAGCGTGTCGTGGCCGTTGCTGAGCGTCAGGTTGTTGAAGGTCACGCTTTTGCCAAGGCCGATCGTGAAAATCCGGTCGCTGATGCTGCCGTTGATCACCGTTGCGCCCGCGCCCGCGCCGTTGATCGTCACATTGGACTGGACATCGGCTCGACCATTGGTCAACGCATATGGTGTGAGGATCCCGGGCAGGGTAATCGTCGTCAGGTCGGATGTACCCGCATGCGTGTTGGCGAAGCTAATAGCGTCCCGCAGGGGAGCAGGCATCCATGCCGGAGGTGGCGCAGGCGTTGGTGTCATCGGTGGTATGGTCCACGGTGACGACGAAGCTCGCCGCCCCCACCGTCGTAACGGAGAGCGTGGCGAGGAGCGCGCCGAGCACGAGTGCAAACAGGGCGATCCGGGATCGGTGGTCAGCATGGCGATGCATTACGTGTCCCCTCCATCATCGGCGTCTTCGACCGAAGACAGCACGATCATTTCACCGGCGCGAATCGTTATCTTTTATAATCTCAGTGTACCAGGGGGATGGGAAATGTACAGGAACTATTACTGGCACAAAGAGTGGTACAATTTCTCGGAGTACGCAGTTCATCGAGAGAATCCCGGTGGTAGTGGTAGCAGGCTTTCCAGCCTGCTACCACCAGCAAAGCCGCGCCCAACTGCGTAAGGGCTAAATTCCCTGTGACGAATCCCGGTCGAGAACAAGCGGCGCGTGCAGCGACTCCTTCGGACCGCTGCACGCGCCGCTCAACGTGCGGAACCGCTCAGTTGCTCGGTGATCTTGCGTGCGGAAGCGATGACGCGTTCGGCCTGCTGCCGCTCGTCCTCCGGGCGGAATCGCTGCTCGGGCTGCGTCATCCCGACCGAGCCGATGACGCGGCCGGCGGGCCCGAAGATCGGCGCGCCGAGCCCCACCGCGCCGGGCGTACGCTCGCCGCGTGTCAGCGCATATCCCTGTCCGCGCACCTGTGCGATGACTCGCTCCAATGTCGCCCGATCGGTCGTCGTGCGCGGAGTGATCGCCGGGAGCGACCGTGCGAGAATCGCGCGTTGCTCGCCCTCAGGAAGAAAGGCGAGGATGGCGAGGCCGGTCGCGCCCGCCGTGACGGGGAGCCACTCGGCGATCTGGCGGGCCTGCCGGATGGGATGGGGCGAATCGACCGTCGCCGCGAGCATCATCTCCCGGCGCGACGGGTCGTACAGGGCGAAGAGCGCGGTTTCCCCGGTCGCATCGACGAGTTCCTTCAGCCAGGGGAGGGCAACCGTGCGCACCGGGTTATGGTCCGCCGCCTTCCACGCCAGGCGCAGGAAGCCGAGGCCGAGACGATAGCGGCCCGTCTCCGGCTCCTGCTGGACGAGCCCGCCCGCCTGGAGATGCGCGAGCACGCGGTGGAGGGTGCTCGGATGCATCCCAACCCCCCCAGCGATCTCCCGCAGGCCCCACGACTGCCCGGCGGCATCGACCATCCAAAGCAGGACCACGAACGCCCGCGCGACAGGATCACGCGTTTCGCGCTGCGTGGATTCCTCTGTCGCTGACGGTCCCAATGATCGCTCCCCCATGATAGCCCTGCCCTCGTCATATCCAGGCTGAAGCCTACGCTATCATTGTCGCTGATCCCTTCTCGTCGACTGGGTTTGGAGACGCATCCTGATATTCGCACACCTTGACAGCGCACGCGAATGAGCATACCATATCTATAGAGAAACAAACGTTTCTTTATAAGAAACACCCTCGTTGCCGTACGCCGCCTGCGGTACAATGGCGGGAAGCAGATCTCGTGCGAGGGCACGGAGCGTCATTGGTTCGCGTCTCTATCTTTGGCCGGTATTTTCCCATAGATCGCAGCCGTTTGGAAACGCGAAAGCGGGGAACGGCGAGGAGGAAACCGTGGATCGTCCTGTCTATCCAGCGATTGATTCGACCCCGGAGATGGTGACGCGCGTCTACGACCGGATGAAGGCGAATCTGCCGATCATCCGGCAGCGCCTCGGTCGGCCGCTGACGCTGATGGAGAAGATCGTCCTTTCGCACCTCGACGATCCCCAAGGGCAGGAACTGAAGCCGGGCGAGAGTTACCTGATGGTCCGGCCCGACCGCGTCGCCTTGCAGGACGCGACCGCACAGATGGCCCTCTTGCAGTTCGCGCAGGCGAATATCCCGCACGTCGCGGTGCCCTCGACCGTCCACTGCGACCACCTGATCCGCGCGCACATCGGCGCGGACCCGGACCTTGCGGGCGCGACCTCCGAGAACAGTGAGGTATACAACTTCCTTTCGTCGGTCTCGCAGAAGTACGGCCTCGGTTTCTGGAAGCCGGGCAGCGGCATCATCCATCAGGTCGTGCTCGAAAACTACGCCTTCCCCGGCGGCATGATGATCGGCACGGACTCGCACACCCCGAACGCGGGTGGCCTCGGCATGATTGCCTCCGGCGTCGGTGGCGCGGACGCGGTGGACGTGATGGCCGGCTTCCCGTGGGAAGTGAAATACCCGAAGAAGATCGGCGTGAAGTTGACCGGCGCGTTGAACGGGTGGGCCGCCCCCAAGGATGTCATCCTCAAATTGTGCAGCATCCTCACCGTCAAGGGCGGCACGAACGCGATCGTCGAGTTCTTCGGCGAGGGATGCGCGACGATCTCCTGCACCGGCAAGGCGACGATCTGCAACATGGGCGCGGAGCACGGCGCGACGACCTCGCTCTTCCCCTTCGACGAGCGGATGGACCTCTATCTGCGTGGCACCGGGCGCGCCGCCCTCGCCGATCTGGCAAAGGCGAACCAGGACATGCTCGTCGCCGACCCCGAAGTCGAGGCGGAGCCGGAGAAGTACTTCGACCGCGTCGTCGAGATTGACCTGACCACCCTCGAACCGATGATCGTCGGGCCGCACACGCCGGACCTCGCGCGCTCCTTGTCTGAGATCACGGCGGCGGTCGAGTCGGAAGGCTACCCGGACCGGCTCTCCGCCGCCCTCGTCGGCTCCTGCACCAACTCGTCGTACGAGGACATCTCGCGCGCCGCCGCCGTCGCGCAGCAGGCCATTGATCACGGCGCGACGATGCGGACGAACTTCATGATTACTCCCGGCTCCGAGCAGGTGCGCGCGACGCTGGCGCGGGACGGGCAACTCGACACGCTGGAGCGGATCGGCGGCAAGGTACTCGCCAATGCCTGCGGCCCCTGCATCGGCCAGTGGCAGCGCGATGATCTCGCGACGCTGCCGCTCGTCACCGGCGCGCAGGCGAACACCGCGCAGCCGAAGCCGCGCAATTCGATCATCAACTCCTTCAACCGCAACTTCCCACGTCGCAATGATGGCAACCCGGACACCTTCTCCTTTATCGCCAGCCCGGAGATCGTCATCGCCTACGGGCTGGCCGGTCGCCTTTCTTTCAACCCGCTGACCGACACGCTGGAAGCGCCGGACGGCAGCACCTGGCGCCTGGAGCCGCCCGCCAAAGCGCCCGACCTCCCGGCGGAAGGCTTTGTGACGGACACGACGGGCTTTGTGCCGCCCGCCGAGGACGGCGGCGACATCGAGATCACGGTGGACCCGAACAGCAAGCGGCTTCAGTTGCTTGCCCCCTTCCCGGCGTGGGATGGGCAGGATTACCTCAACGCGCCCGTACTACTCAAGGTGCAGGGCAAATGCACGACGGACCACATCTCGCCCGCCGGGCCGTGGCTCCGCTTCCGCGGGCACATTGATAACATCAGCGACAACATGTTCATCGGCGCGATCAACGCCTATAGCGGCGAGGCGGGCACAACCCGCAACGACCTAACTGGCGAGGAGAACATGCCCGTGGCGAAGGTCGCCCGCGCCTACAAGGAGGCGGGGATGCCGTGGATCGTCGTTGGGGACGAGAACTACGGCGAAGGCTCCAGCCGCGAGCACGCCGCGATGGAGCCGCGCTTTCTTGGCGCGGCGGCGATCATCGTCAAGAGTTTCGCGCGCATTCACGAGTCGAACCTGAAGAAGCAGGGCGTCCTGCCCCTGACCTTCGCGGACCCGAACGACTACGACAAGATTCGCGAGGACGACCGCATTGACCTGTCCGAGATCGGCGACCTCGCCCCGAACGCGCCGGTGATGATGCGAGTGCGGCACAGC
Organism: Thermomicrobiales bacterium; assembly: GCA_038231255.1. Taxonomy (GTDB): domain Bacteria; phylum Chloroflexota; class Chloroflexia; order Thermomicrobiales; family JALYUS01; genus JALYUS01. The sequence goes on from JBBRLR010000004.1 coordinate 62,293, forward strand.
GACGGGTCGAGCGACTTCGCCGAACTGAAGCACACGATGAACGAGGAGCAGATCGGCTGGTTCAAGGCCGGTTCCGCGCTCAATCTCCTCGCGCAGCGCACAAAGTAGTCGGCAGAAACAGTAGGCAGTAGACAGAAAGGGCATCCGCGATGGATGCCCTCTTTCGTAGTATCGATATTCTTCACGATGACGATCTGTTTCGCGTGGAGGGGCGCACAGCCGTGCGCCCGATTCCGTTCCCGAATCAGACGGTAGGAACCACCGGCGAGGGGCGCACGGCTGTGCGCCCCTACCAATATGGTTTTGTGCCGCTACAAATGTGCCGATACATAAGGTGGTATGACGCGGATAATGCGCGGAATCAGCCGGTGATCGGTTTGGAGGTGGGCGGGGTGTTTAGCCGGTTTCGCGCGCCCGTTTGTCCCGGTCGCGCCGCGAAATATCGTTGTCCGTCAGCCCTGCGAACCTGGGGGCGGCGGCTTCAATCGTCTCGCGGATGGAGCGGGAAAGCTCCTGGATGAGCTGCAACTGATCTTCCACCGGCCACCGCAGTATTTCCGCCTTGATTTCCTCGTTGGTCACTGCGTCCCTCCTTGGAGTGGTAACAACAAAGCGCTTATCGAGTTACCGTATCTGCACAAGCGGTGCCGCGACGCGATTCCGCTGCGATACCTGCCAAATACGATCGGATCATGCGCCGTTATTCAAATTGGCGAATTCCGCATGATCCACCTCGGCTGCAGTCGCGTACAGGATGATGAAAGATGCAATGCGGAGATGGTCGGCAGGCGCTGCGTGCGCACATGCCGCGATTGGGCAAAGCGTCGTCGTGGTCGTGGTCATCGTTGCGCAAGGTTCGCTACAATACGGCGCGGCACAGACGTATTCAGGGGTCAAAGAAAGGTCGTACACATGCCGATACAAACCCAGGGCCTCAGCCATCTCGCGATTCGCGTGACGGACCTCCCCCGGTCCAAACAGTTCTATTCCGAGACGCTCGGCTTCCCGGTGATGATGGAGTTCGGGGACATTGTCCTCGTCAATGCCGGTGGTATGCTGCTTGGGATGCGCGGCGGCAACCCGGAAACCGCACCGGGCGACCGGTTCAACCCATTCCGCGTCGGCCTCGAGCATATCGCGCTCGCCGTCGCCGACCCGGCGGAACTGGAAGGCTTGCAGCGGCAACTCGACGCGGCGGGGGTGCGCAATAACGGCGTGGAGGACGACTCCTCGACGGGTGGGCGGTACATCAGCTTCTACGACCCCGACGGCATCGCCTGGGAACTCTATTTCCTGCCGTCGCCGTAGCGGCCTTTCCCGACGGTCCGCCGTCTCGCCTCACCCGCCCAGATCGGGTACAGTACCCGTCGTGTACCGTGGCCGATGCCGACAACGGGCGGGGAAGGGAGCGGAAGTGAAGCGAGAACTGACGGGGCAGGTCGCGCGCGTGCTGGTCGGGCGGGATACGGTATCGCTCGTCACGACGAGCGATACCACAATCGAGATCACGATGGAGGGCGTCGCGGGCGATAAGCACGCGGGCATCACGCGTCTGTCGGACTCGCGGACGCCGTGGTTCACGCGCGGCACGGTGATCCGCAACAGCCGTCAGGTTTCACTGGTCGCGGCGGAGGATTTGGAGCGGATCGCGGCGGCGCTGGAACTGCCGGTAATCGAGCCGGAATGGCTCGGCGCGAACCTCGTGCTGCGCGACATCCCCAACTTTTCGCACCTGCCGCCGGGGTCGCGCCTCTTCTTTCCCGATGCAGCGGTGTTGGTCGTGACGGAGCAGAACTTCCCCTGCGTCCAGCCCGGTCGGGTGATTCAGGAGCACTACCCGGACGCGGCACGGCTCGCACAGCAATTCCCGAAGGCGGCGCTCCACCTGCGTGGCATCGTCGCCTGCGTCGAACATCCCGGCACGATCCGTGCGGGCGACACCGTGCGCGTGGACGTAATCGAGCAAGCAATCTATTGCGGCGTACCGAACGATTAGCTGCCGAGGGTATTGATCGCCCGCGAAACCAGCACCGCGACGACGACGAGCGAGATCAGGGATTGCATCATCATCAGCACCTTCACCTTTCGCGAGAGGATCATGACGTCGGTCGGGCTGAAGGCTGCACTCGTATTGAAGGCTTGGAAAAGGTAGTCGAGGAAGAGCGGCGACCAGTTCTTTTCTTCCGCGTCGGGCATCGTCATCTGCGGAAAAAGGAAATCGGTGCTCGTGTATCGCTTGATGTGGCGGGCATGAGGGCCGCCGCAGTCGAGCTCCCAGTACCAGATGGCGAAGACGAGGATGTTGATCCCCCAGATCAAGGCGCCGTCGCGTAGCAGATGCGTCGCGGGTGTCTTCCCACTCGGCAGCCGGACAATCAGGAGGACAGCACTCACGGTGATCGCCGCAGTCACCAGCGCCGAAAGCGCCATACCAAAGATGCGGACAAGCCGATAGTTGCCTGAGTAGCGCGCGCCATTGAGCGGGATGGCGAGGAGGACGATCAGCGCGGCAAGCAACCAGCGAGGACCGAGGCGAATATTGTCCGGTAACACGGCGTAGGCGCTACCAATGGCGAGGGCGGCGATTAGGGCTTCCCACCGTGGCGCATGACGCCAATGCCGTTCGTCTGCGGTTATTTCTTGCATCGTCGCTACCTCCGCTACTACGGCGACTCTTCCCGTACGTACACCGCGTATAGCGTTGCACTGATACGGCGATAACGCAAGGGGGAATCATGTGCGCGATGAGCCACCAGTGCAGGGCGCGGACGTTTGCCTCCGTCCATTACTCATTGCTCATCGCTCTCAGGCCAGCATCGGGTCCATGCCCATGACGGTGGCGCCGATCGGGATATTCGCCGCGTCGAGCGCCTGCATCAGGTCGCCGATGATGTCGCGCGGGTGCTCGATGCCCGCCGAAAGGCGCAGCAAGCCAGGCGAGATGCCCATCCGCTCCCGCTGCTTCGGGGAGACCTCGCGGTGCGAGGTCATCGCCGGGCAGGTGATGAGCGTGTAGACATCGCCGAGGCTGGTCGCCGGGACGCAGAGGCGCAGCGCGTCCATGAAGCGCATCACGTCCGCCTGCGTCGCATCCGCCAGTTCGAATGCCACCATGCCGCCTAACCAGCCCGGCTTGAAGAGCCGCCGTGCTGTCTCATATTGTGGATGGGAGGACAAACCCGGGTGGACGGTGCGCGCGATCCGGGGGTCGCGTTCCAGCGCGCGGGCGATCAGTCTGGCGTTGAGCATCTGCCGCCGCAGCCGGAGCGTGAGCGTCTTCAGGCCGCGCAGTACCATATACGCCTCGTTCGCTGCCAGATTCGGGCCGAGCGTCCGCACGAGCGGGATCAGTGCATGCGCCTCGTCGCCCTTGCCGATCACGACGCCCGCGAGCGCGTCCGCGTGGCCGTTGAGGTACTTGGTCATGCTGTGGACGATGAAGTCCGCGCCATTGGCGAAACCGGAAAGCATCGGCGGCGGCGTGAAGGTGCCGTCCAGCACGACCCGCGCGCCGACCGCGTGCGCCGCCTCCGCGATGGCGGGCACGTCGGTAATCCGCAGGAGCGGGTTGGACATCGCCTCGATCAGGACGGCACGCGGCTTCGTCTCGATGATCGCCGCACGGGTCGCCTCGGTGTCGGTCGTGTCCACGAAGGTGGATTCGATGCCGAGCGTACTGAGCACATTCACCAGGAGCGTAAAGGTCGCGCCGTACAGATCGCGCGCCGCCACAATCCGCTCGCCCGCGCCGACACCCGCCGCGAGCAGCGCGAGATGGACCGCCGCCATGCCCGAAGAGGTGGCGACCGCCACATCGCCCCCTTCGAGGGCGCGGATCGCTTCTTCGAGCGCCGTCACCGTCGGGTTGCCGTAGCGGGCGTAGACGTAGCCCTCCTGCTGCCCGGCGAAGACGGCGTCCAGTTCGGCGATCTCGTCGTACATGTAGGCGGCGGAGCGGTAGATCGGCGTGGAAACGGGCGTGAAGTTCGGCTTCGGCCCGCGCTCCCCGGCATGGACGGCCCGCGTACCGATATCCCACCCCGTCCTGTCGCGATTGGTCGTCATCGTGGCCTCCGAAGGATTGAGGATTGATACTCTCTCACGATAGCCATGGTGCAATGCCCTGCGTAGGGGCGATTCGTGAATCGCTCCTACGCAGGGTACCACGCCAGAGGATTAGGCGAGGACGCCTGCCGCGTACTGCGTGCCGATCGGGTCGTTTTCCGCCCAGCGGGTGGCGCGGAAGGGGTAGAGCGCCGGGGCCGCTTGTGGGCCACCGGTGATCAGATTCGCCATCAGCGCGCCGAAAACGGGCGAGAGTTTGAAGCCATGGCCGCTGAATCCGACCGCGCAGAAGTACCCTTCGATGCCCGGCACGGCATCGAGCACGGGATGATTGTCCGCACTGCCGTCGTAGATGCCCGCCCAGCCGCCCTGCGCGACCGACCGGGCGAGCGCGGGTAGCCGGTACGCGCCTTCCGCTTGGAACCGCTCGATTTCGGCGCGCGTGACGCCCTGATTATACGTATTGGGGTCGGCATACACCGAGTCGTCCTCCCCTGCGATCGAGCCGCACAGCGTAACATCCCCGGCGTGCGGCAGCAGATAGGCGTTGCGGTGCATATCGAGGACGACGGCGTGGGGCGCGCGGGCATCGTCGGGGCGGCGGAGGGCGGCCATCGGGTGGCGGCTCGGCGCGATCGGCAGATCGAGACCCACTTGCCGAAGGAGCGCGACACCCCAGATATTCCCCGCATTGACGACGATTGGCGCGGCGATCTTCCCCGTGCTCGTCCGCACGCCGCGCACGCGGCCGCCCTCGTGCAGCACCTCAAGGACTTCGACGCCCTCGCGGATCGTCACCCCGGCGGCGCGGGCGGCATTCGCGTAGGCATGGACCGTCGCGACGGGATCGGCGTATCCCGCCGCCGGTTCCCAGCAGCCGAGGGCGATATCGTCCACCCGCAGGCGCGGATCGAGGGCGTGCATCTCGTCCGGCGTGACGATCCGCGTGTCAATGCCGATCCCTTGCTGCATCGCGACATTCGCCCGCAATCCGTCGGTATCCGCCTCCCCAACGGTGACGAGGACGCCGGATTCGGTGAAGCCGGGATCGCCCCCGCCGATCCGATCCGCCCACTCGCGGAAAATCTGGAGGCTGTCGCGCGCCATCGCGGCGGTGAAGTCGTTGGAATAATGCTGCCGGACAATCGCGCCGCTCTGCCCCGTCGTTCCCGCGCAAAGGTGCGCGCGCTCGACGAGCAGCACATCGCGCACGCCCGCTTTCGCGAGATGCAGCGCGATACTCGTCCCGATGCACCCGCCGCCGATTACCACCACGCCCGCCGTCTCCATCATCGCGCCCTCCTTGTGAAGACCTATTGAACCACGGCGGGAAATCGTGCGGCAACGGTCGCTAACCGGTACCGGCGCGGGCTATCCAGCGCAGAGCATCGAAGACCTCGCGCAGGGTCTGGTCACGCCGCGGGGCATCGCGGTGCATCAGGATCAAGGAGGAAACGACGAAGTTCCATTCGGTATCATCGACATCCGAGGAATACGATTTGCGTTGGGTATTCATCTATCGAGTATACGCCGCCACCAAGTTCATAAGACCCGCTAATCCTCCTCAGACGAAGAAACTCTGCCTGCGCTCCCGTTTTCCTGCCACTCATCGGGGGTTGCAGTGAAGGTAGACGGAGGTGGACTGACTGATCGCCATTCGTCGTACTGGTAGCTTTGAGCGTGGAGCACGTCCGAGAATCTCTGAAGCCATCTGCCGCTCACCGTCTCTTCGCGTGATTACGCGACGGTCCACGTCTCGATGTCCGCCATGACGGCGGCGGGGGAGGGGAAATCGCGCGCGTCGCGGAGGAAGGCGCCGCTGGGCGGGAGGAGGGCAAGGATGTCCTTGCCAGGCAGGTGTTTGCCGAGAATCTTCGCCTGGATGTGCGCGGCGCCTTCGTAAATGCGGATCACGGCGGCGTCAGCGAAAATCTGGGAGATCGGCATCTCTTTGGTGTAGCCCATGCCGCCGTGCAGCAGCATCGCTTCCTGCGCCGCCCAGAGCGCTGTTTCGCCCGCGACCAATTTCGCCAGCGACGCCCAGACGAAGCCCCGCTCGTCCCCGGCCTGTTCGTGCGCCGCCGCCTTGCGGACGAGCAAGCGCGCGATCTCGACCTGCCGCCGGATGATCTGGAGATGATTTTGCACTTCGGGGATGTCGGCGAGTTTCTTGCCGAACTGCTCGCGCTCCTGTGTATATTTCTCCGCCTCGTCCAGCGCGTGGCGGGCGATCCCCGATCCCTGCGCGGCGACCCAGATGCGCGAGTGCTGTAAGGTGGATTCGATGATCTGCCAGCCCTCATTGACCGTGCCCATCAGCCCGTCCTCCGGGACGAAATGGTTCTGGAAAACGACCTCGCAGAGCTGGGAGCCGGGCTGGCCCAGTTTGTTGAAATCGGATGCCTCGACGGTTTCGACGCCCGGCCCGATTTCTGTCAGCAGCACCGAGATGCCCCGCCCCCGATCTTCGGGCCGACCGGTGCGTGTGGCGAGCATGATGACGGTGGACGCCGTCGCCGCAGTGATGAAGCGCTTCGCGCCATTGACGATCCAGCCACGCCGCGTCTCATCCCATGTCGCTTTGCAGCGGATCGCTTTGGCGTCAGAGCCGGTATTCGGTTCGGTCAGTCCGAAGCAGGCGATCACCTCGCCACGCGCCATGCGCGGGAGGTAACGGGCGCGTTGCGCCTCCGTGCCAAATTTGTTGATCGGGAAGGCAGTGAGCGAGTTCTGGACGAGGATGTTCAGCCCCAGCCCGGCATCGCCGCGCGCCAACTCCTCCATCACCGCCACCTGTTGCAGGGACGGGACGGCATTGCCGTCGTACTGCTCGGGAGTTTCCAAACCGAGCAGCCCGACCTCGGCGCATTTCTTCATCAACTCGTAGGAATAGTGATGCGGGTCCCGTTGCGCTTCTTTGAGGTAGCGCGGGAACTCGCGAATGACGAAATCCCGCGCGACGAGCGCAAACTCATCGGGGCGCTCGTTCATGACTTGACTGAGGATGGAATCAGTGTGCGTCGTTGTCATAATCGAATGGTACGCGCGGAGTCCGAATATTTCAAGGGGGTTCGAGGTGCGAAGATAGAGAGTCCGTTCCTCGAACCTCGAACTCATTGCTCAGTACGCGTTGCGGTCGCGGAAAATGAGGATGATGGTTTTGGCGATGATTTTCACATCGAAGAAGAGGGACCAGTTCTCGACGTAGTACAGGTCGTAGCGCGTCCGTTCCTCGATGCTCGTGTTGCCGCGCAGACCGTTCACCTGCGCCCAGCCGGTGATGCCCGCTTTCTCACGATGGCGGCGGGCGTAGCGGGGGATGGACTGCGTGAACTGATCCACGAAGACGGAGCGCTCCGGGCGCGGCCCGACGACGCTCATCTCACCGAGCAGCACATTGATGAACTGCGGGAACTCGTCGAGCGAGAAGCGGCGCATGAAGACGCCGAGCCGGGTACGGCGCGGGTCGTTGGGCGTCGTCCAGACCGGCCCGCTCTGCGCTTCCGCATCCTGCCGCATCGTGCGGTATTTGATGCACCAGAACGGCCTGCCATCCCGCCCGACCCGTTCCTGCACGAGAAAAACCGGGCCGGGTGAGGTTGCTTTGACGAGCAGGGCGAGGAGCATCAGCAGCGGCGAAAGGAAAATCAACGCCGCGAGCGAAACGAGAATGTCGAGCGTCCGCTTCAGCGCGCGATTCCAGCCCCGCAGCGCGATCGTTCGCACCTGCACCATCGGCAGGCCACCAAGGTCGCCGATGCTCAACTCATTGTTGGTAATCAACTGGAAAGTATCCGGGTACACCGTGATGCTCACCGGGTCGTCGGCGCAACGATCCACAAGATTGACGAGCCGCGCCTGCGACGCCCCGGCGAGGGCGATCAGCACCTCATCCACGCGCTCCATGCGCAGGATGTTCGGTAGGCAGTCCGTCGTGCCGAGGATGGGCAGGCCGAGCATTTCTCGCTCGTCCATCGGGTGGTCGAGGTCGTCCGCGATGAAGCCGACAACGTGATAGCCGAGGTGCGGCGAGCGGCGTACCGTCTCCAACACCGTACGGGCGGGTGATCCGGTGCCGACGATAACGGCGCGTTCGGCCGTCACGCCGTGTCGCCGCAGCGTGCCGATCAGAGCGGAATACATGAGCCTGCCGAAGGCGATGCAAACGATTGCCAGCGCCCAGCCGGACAGGAGCAACTGGCGGGTATAGACGAAGCGGCTGCCGAGCAGAAAGGAGTTGACGGCCAGTGCGAGCACGACGCCGACCGAGAGCGATGAGCAGAGTTTGGCGAACTCATCCACGCGCGAAACGCCGCGCTTGAGCGTGTACAGCCCGGCGACGTTGAACGAGGCGAGCGCCGTCACTTCCAGTACGGCGAGCATGATGATGTAGACGCGGCCCGGCGGCGGGAGGAATCCGCTGCTCGTCAGGCTCGCGTCGAGTCGGTACGCGAGCAAAAAAGCGGCGGCGAGGAGCATGATGTCCAGAAGGAGTTGCCCCGCTGCAATGATCAGCGTTGGCCAGCGCCGCCGCACATGGACGGGTAGCGCGGTTATCCGTGCGTCGGGATCATGAGGGTCCGAAGCCGTCGACGGCGCGACAACAATTTCAGCCGTCATCGGACGCCCTCGGTAGATCGTGGATCACACACCGCGATGCTTCGCATACCAAATGTATACACCTTCTTCCGTCGTATCGCAAGAGAACAGGTGTACGTACGGAGTGAAAAGTAGTCGGTAGCCAGTATGAGGATCAACCCCTCTGACTACCGACTACTGTCTGCTACTCGGCGCAGACGCCACGCGCCGTTTGCGGGCCGGTCGCAGTAAGTTTGCCAGTAGGGCGATAAGGCCGCGCGCGCCGATCCCGGTGTAGATGAGCAGGTTGAGGGGCAGGGCGGTTTGCCGCGCGTAATGCAGCCGGTGGAAGCGCCACATCGCGCCGTAAAAGGCGAACGTGGCGCGGATGCTCCGCTGGCTGCTCGACGAACCTTTGTAATGGAGAATGCGCACGCGCGGCTCGTACCGGACGCGCCAGCCGCGCGCCTTGATCCGGTAGCACCAGTCGAGGTCCTCCCCGTACATGAAGAATCGCTCATCCATCAGCCCGGCAGCGTCAATCGCCGCGAGCCGGACCATCAGACACGCGCCCATGCCGCTGTCCATCTCGATCGCCTCGTCCGGGTCGCGGTAGGTGAGGTTGTACTGCGCGAAGCGGGAATTGTGCGGGTAGCGCGCCGCCATGCCCGTCAGTTTCCAGAAGGAGTTGAGTGGCGTCGGGAAGGAGCGGCGACAGGCAAGGTCGAGCGAGCCGTCCCGCAGCACGATCTTCGGCCCCACAACCCCTGCTTCCGGGTGCGCCGCCAGCACGCCCAGAAGCCCCGTCAGTGCGTCCGGCGGCATCGCCGTGTCCGCGTTGAGCAGGAGGACCGCGACGCGCGTCCGATCCGCGTCGTCTGGCACGGCAGCGACGATCTCCCGCAGTGCGAGGTTGTTGAGTGCCGCGTAGCCTCGGTTCTCTGCCGCGACGATCAGCCGCACCGCCGGGAAATCGCGCCGTACACCCTCGGCGGTCCCGTCCGTCGAACCGGCATCCACGACATAGACCGTCGTCGGGATGCCCGGATGCGCCGCCGCTACCGACCGCAAGCAGTCCGGCAGGAGCGCGACATTGTTGTAGGACGAAACAACGATATACAACCGATCCATCATCGTATTCACGGGCCGGAGGATACCAGATTCGTCGCTATGGCGCGTCGAAGTAGAGATTGGGATTGAGCGGGATGTGCGGACCATAGCGGAGCGAGCGCACGGTGACGTCCGCCGGAACCTGGAAGACGAGCGTCCCCTTCACCTGCCCGCCGGACGAGAGCCGGAACCGGCTGGGGAGGTTGTTGACGCCTGTCGGGAAGACCTGATCGTATTCCCGGTCGTCGCTGCCGCGCAGTTTCCACGGCTCGCCGCTGATGCTGAAACGACCGGTGTTTTCGACCAGCACGTCAATCGTGATCTGCTTCGCCGCGGTATTCGGTGTCGGTGCGGCGCCGCCGACGCTGAGGATCGTCACGCGCGTCTTCATCAGGCCGACACCCTGCTTGAATGTCCCTGCGCTGTTTGGCGCGAGCGGGACATGCACATCCGCCGTCCCCGCCGCGCTCCGCACCTGCCCAAAACTGAGGAACAGGACGATCGCCTGTACCGCGACGCCGACGACGATGATCGTCACGGCGATCAGGATGCGCCTGCGCCGCTTCTCCGGCGGTTCCGGCGCGGGTAGCGGGAATGCGGGCTGCTGATGCGACGGCGAGTACTGCGGCGGGGCGTACTGCCCCGGCGGAGGCTGGTACGGCCACTGCGGATACGTCGGCTGCCACGGTGGGCCTTGGGGCGGTTGCTGTGCCATCCGATCACCATCCCATATTCATAGCATTTCCCCTACCCCCGCCCATGCGCGATCAGTTTCGCCTCGGGCAGGCGGCGGAGATGGAGCATGACGAGCAGGCCGACAAACGGGCCGGGGGCGAGGAAGGCGAACGTCCAGCGCCAGCCGAGATGGTCGCGCAGGATCGGCACGAGCCAGATCGTCACGACCGTCAGGGTGAAGCCGACCGCCAGTTGCAGCGTTAATGCCGTGCCGACGTACGACTGGTCCGCCAGTTCGGTGACGACCGTCGAGAATTGCGCCGAATCCGCGACGACGGTCACGCCCCAGACGAGGCCGACCGCGACGACGACGGGAAAGGGCGCGCCGAACGCGAAGCCGATGCCGAGGGCGCACGCGCCGGAGATCGCCATCGCGGCGGCGGTCGTGCGCGTGCGGCCCCAGCGGTCGCCGAGGACGCCGCCGAGCCAGCAGCCGACCGCGCCGATGCCGATCACGGCGAAGGTGGCGAGCGCGGCGCTCCGGCGGGCGTTCGTCGTGCCGCGCGCCGTCAGGCTGTCCGTCGCGAAGGCGAGGAACCACGCCCACATCGCGTAGAGTTCCCACATGTGCCCGAAGTAGCCGAGCGAGGCGAGGCGGACGCCCCGGTTCGCGAAGACTTGACGGATTTGCTTCGGGTCGAACGGCGCGCGGGAAAAGGGGAACGGGCCGTCGTGGATCGTCAGGGCGGCGAGCAGCGCGCCCGCGACGGTGAGGAGTGAGGTCGCGAGGATCACCGCGCGCCAGTGCAGGCCGCCGATACCGTTGACGAAGTGGGGCAGCGCAGAGCCGAGTGTCAGCGCGCCGACCATCACGCCGAGCGCCATGCCTCGCCCGCGCCGGAACCACGTCGAGAGCAGTTTCAGTCCGACCGGATAGACCCCCGCGAGGAAAAATCCCGTCGCGAACCGTAGCGGGATGGCGAGGCCTGGCCCGTGCGCCAATACGATCCCTGCGTTGGCCGTCGCGGCGCCGAGCGCGGCGACGCAGAAAACCCACTTGGGCGGGAAAACATCGGCGAGTGTCAGCACGGCGGAAAGCACGGCCCCGGTGACAAAGCCGAGTTGCACGGCAATTGTCAGCAGCGACGCCTGATTGGTCGTCAGCCCCCACGCGGCGCGCACCTGCGGCACGACAGCGGAGGCCGAAAACCACGTCGTCATACTGAGCAGCACCGCCCCCGCCATCACCGCCAGCGCCCGCCACCGCCTAACCGGAAGGGCGTCGGCTTCAGCCTGAACCACCGCAACCACCGCTTTCCCTGCCATTGCTGCATCTCCAGATCACCTAGCCGGGGAGGACCGCAACGGCGCAAAGGACACAAAGAGCGCAAAGAAAGTTATGAGAGGGAAACCCTTGCAATCCCTCCCCTTGCTTCCTTCCCTCGTTGCGTCCTTTGCGCTCTTTGCGCCTTTGCGGTTCATTCAGTTTCATCTCCCGGTTTCAACCATTGATCGTACCAGGCGCGGACGCGGCGGAGGATGTCGCGCTGGTGGGCGCGCTCGCGGACGCCGTGCGGCTCACGTGGGTAGATAACGAGTTGAACGGGCACGTTCTGTTCCCGCAAGGCGCGCGAGAAGCCGATGGCCTGTGAAACGGGCACACGGGCGTCTTCTTTGCCGTGGAGGATAAGGAGCGGGGTCGTGGCGTCTTTCGCGTAGGAGATTGGAGACAGACGGGCGGCATTGTGCGGGCCGGGGCCGTCCCACGGGCGGTCGCCGCCGAGCGCGGCCTCGAAGGTCGGCAGGTCGCTCGTCATCGTCATCATGTTCCAGTCGGAAACGCCCGCGCCCATCACGCCCGCCTTGAAGCGATGCGTCTGCGTGATCGTCCACGCGGTCATAAAGCCGCCCTGGCTCCAGCCGCCGATGCCGAGCCGGTCGGGGTCAGCAATGCCGCGCGCAACCGCCGCGTCCACCGCCGCTATGATGTCGCGGTAGTCCGCGCCGCCGACATCGCCGCGCGCCGCCGTCGCGAAGGCGTTGCCGTGCCCCATCCCGCCCCGGCAGTTCGGCATCAGCACCGCGTAGCCGTGCATCGCCAGCCACTGTCCCCAGTTCAATGGGCGGAGGTTCCAGCCATTCGTCCAGCGTGAATACGGCCCGCCGTGGACATAGACAACTGTCGGCAGCGGTCCTTCCGGCGCGTCCGGCGGCCGGATCAGGATGCCGTCGAGCGCGAGCCCGTCCGGCGCATCCCAATAAAACGGCTCCTGTTTGCCGAAGCGGACATCCCGCAACACTGCGTGGTGGTCGCTGACGCGGTGAAGTTTACCCGGTTGTCCCGTCCACAATTCGGGCGGTTCACTCCCCGCGCTCCGCACGGCCGCGATGACCGGTGCGGCAGTATGGGGCGGCATCGCCAGCGAGAACGCGCCGAGGTCGCCCGTCGGGTGCGCACAGAACAGGGCGGGCAGTCCGGTCGGCGTATTGATGTTGACAAGCTCCGTCGTTAGCCCCCGTGCGACGGCGATGGTGATACGGGGCTGGCCCGGCGCGGCGCGGAGATTTATGGCGCACGCCATCTCATTGACACTGGGGCCGATCACGGTTGGCTCGCCGCCATCGGCGGATACAGCCCAGACGGTGTGGGAACACTGCGGCATCAGCTCGTGCGGCGCGACGAAGACGAGCATGTCGCCGATTGCCTCTGACTCGCTCCATGCGAGGTTGTTTCCACCCGTCGTCTGGCAGAGATGCCGCGCTTCACCGCCCGCTGCCAGGATCGTGAGGATCGCCGTTTTGTGCCGGTCATCCAGTTCCGGCGTCGGCTGGGCGAAGTAGGCAATTGTCGCGCTGTCCGGCGACCAGACGCACTCGGTGATGTGCATATCGCCGGTCGGTAGCGTCGTCACCGCGCCACTGGCGAGATCGAGGAGATGGAGGCGGTCGTAGGACCATCGCTCGCCGTAGACATCGGCGTCGTCGCGCTCTTTTTCGCGCCGTTCGTCCGCGTCGGTCGGGTCGTCGGGCGCGAGAAAGGCGATGCGTGCGCCATCCGGCGACCACGCGAATGACGCGATGCTCTTCTTTCGCTCAACGAGTTTTTCGGCCTCGCCGCCGCTGGCGGGCATCCGGTAGAGCACCTTCGTGCCCCGGTTCGCACGGTCGGAAAGGAAGGCGAGCGTTCCGCCGCTCGGCGACCAGCGGGGCGTATCGTCGCGCCCACCGCCGAAGGTCCATTGCCGCGCCATCGCGGACCCGTCCGTCGGCGCGACCCAGATCGCCCCTTCCGGGTGGTCGCCCTCCTGCCCATAGCAGGCAGCGACATACGCGACGCGGCTCCCATCCGGCGACACATGCGGGTCGTCCGGGTAGGCGAGCGAAACGACTATCTCTTCCGTCAATGGCATCGGCATGGCGGCGCTCCTTCCAGCCACTATTCCCCCGCCCGTACCGCGACAATTTGCAGCCGCGCGCCATGTGCCGCCGAGAGGTCGAGCCAGCGGGCTTCCGCCGGGCCGGGGTCGGCGGTCAGGCAGGCGCTGTAGGGGCCGTCGCCGCGCGCGGCGAGCGAGGCAGTGAGCGGGCTTTGCGCGTCCGCCGGCTGCGCGAGTTCGATGCTGTACTGGCCGACAACATACGTCGCGGTATGAGCGCGCAGGTCCGGGTTGTCGCGCTCGACGAGCGGGAGGGCGTCGAGGAGTGCGGTGAACCGCTCCTTCGCGGCGGCGAGGTCGCCGACGGCAATCGTGAGGCTGAGGATGCCCGTCACGTTGTTCGCGTGCTGCGTCGCCTCGCCGTTCGGCACGCGCAGGCCGCGCGGCGTCACATCCTCGATGACGAAGGGGAGTTGGCCGGCGGGCGACACGCTCGCGCTGCGCCATTGGAGTTGCACGCCGTCCAGCCGCGCACGCGCGCCGTCCATCGGCGCGTAGGGGAGGCCCGCCCCGGTGAGGCGCGCAACATCCGCCGCGAGATCGGTGCTGCCGAGGGCGAAGTCAATCAACCCGCCGCCGGCATCGAGGAAGCGGCGCCAGCGATGCTCGGAGGGTGTTGATGGGTTTTGGAAGGCGATCAGTTCGATGTACGCGCCATCCACGAAGGCGATCAGGGCGTTGTGCGTGCCGCCGGGGTGCGCGCCGCCGGGTATGACGGTGAAGCCAAGTCCCTCGTAGTCGCGGATGCCGGTCGCCAGGTCGGGGACGAGAATAACGCAATGGTCAATGCCGGTGAGCATCAGTGCCGCCCTCCTTTGTCGTTCCGTCAGTGTCTCAGTTCTGTGGTGCAGCGTAGCATAAAGCGCGGGCAGTGGGCGGCCAACAGCGGGGAATGGACGAAGGCGGTATGATGGTCGTGAGCAGCAGTCGGAGACAGGAGACGCGCGATGGCGGAATCAACGCAGCGGGAACAGCAGAGCCGGAATATGCACGCCCTGAGCAATCTTTCGCCGGACGAGCGGGCGGACGCCCTGATCGCGCAGTACATCGAGCCGCACCCCGGCAACCCCGGCATCGCGGAATATCGCCTGCACGTCGAGGAAAACGGGTAGCCAGTCTGGTCAATCATTGGGAGCCTGGAATTGGGCGCTGAAAATATTGACGAGATCATGCGGGACTACCAAATCTCGCGCGAGGCGGTCGAAGCGGCGCGGGCATATATGCGCGCCACAATCAGGCGATTGACGATCCAGGCGATTGACGATCGGCTCGCCGCCAACCGCGCCTATTGATGGCACGATTCTATCTGGATGAAAATTATCCCGGTCGGGGTCGCATCCATGCTCGATGCGGCCGGACATACGACGCTCACCACTCGTGGCGCGAATAAACTTGGCACATGGGATGCCGATTAGATACTCTTCGCGACCGAGCAGGGTCGGACCATTGTGACACATGACTGGAGCGACGACCGGACGCTCCACGAGGCATGGACACGATGGTCTCCCCACTGGCGAGAACCGCGACTGCATGCCGGCATCCTCGTCCTCGATAAAGGACACGGATTGGGAGCGGCCGATTATGTAGCGGCGATCTTGTCCTTCCTGTTAACCGCGCCGCCATCGCTCCCAAACGCCGTGTATGACTGGTTCGCGCGGGGCAGCGGTGTTTGGGAGCAGTGGCGACCCTGACATAAGGGGAGAATCGCAACAAGAACGCAAAGGTTTACCAACTCGCTACTCGCTACTCCTCACTTCGCCGACGCCGACCGGGACGCCGCGACCGAGGAAAACAACCGCGCCGACGATCATCAAACCGCCCACGTTAACGGTACGCGTTGATACGAACAGTACGACACCATCAGCCGAGTCCGACTGCCCTTGCGCGTCAGTGGACGAACGTACGCAAAATCGGTACGATGGGTCTGACGATTCGGGGATCCCACTCCGAACCTCGAACCTCGAACCGCGAACTCCGAACCTGCCAGGAGGCGACGATTGACGGGCAGCATGAACGACACGGCGAAACGGACGGTGCATCCCTTCCTCGCGCGGGTGCAGGACACGGCGCGCGGGCCGCTCCTCTTCGATGGCGCGATGGGCACCCTGCTCCACATGCGCGGGGACGAGCCGATGGATACCTGCTTCGTCGCGCTCAATAAATCCCGGCCCGACCTCGTCTCGTCGCTCCACCGCGACTACATCGCGGCGGGCGCGGAAGCGATCAAGACGAACACCTTCGCGGGCAACCGCTTCCAGTTGGAACTCCATGGCTGGGGCGACGAGGTGCGCGATCTGAACAAGCGCGCCGCGAAACTCGCCCGCGACGCCCGCGAGATCAGCGGACAGGCGGTCTGGATCGCCGGCAGTGTCGGCCCGACCGGGCGGCTGCTCGCGCCCATCGGTATGAGTGCCATCAAGGAGATCCACGCCGCCTTCCGCGAGCAGATCGAGGTGCTCGTCGAGGGCGGCGTGGATCTGCTGCTCCTCGAAACCTTCTCATCGCTCGCCGAGATTCGTGAGGCGATCGCGGCGGCGCGCGCCGTCTCCGACTTGCCGATTATCGCCTCGATGACCTACGCGGACGACGACCGCACGCCCGTCGGCCACGCCCCGCCCGATGTGGCGCGCGAGTTGACGCGCCTCGGCGTGGACTGCATCGGCGCGAACTGCTCGGTTGGGCCGCAGAATGTTACGCGCGTCGCTCTCACCCTCCGGCAGGCGACGCACCTGCCGATCAGTGCGATGCCGAACGCCGGCTGGCCCGCCAACCTCAACGGGCGGATCGTCTACGCCTCCTCGCCCTCGTATCTCGCGGCGCACGCGCGGCAGGCTGCGGAGGCGGGCGTCCGCATCCTCGGCGGTTGCTGCGGCACCGAACCGGCGCACATCGCCGCGATGCGGCAAGCGCTCGATGCCCTATTCGCCCTCGATTCGCAGGTCGCGAAGCACCCGAATGGCGCCGCCGTGGCGATCACGATGCTCCCGGCGGAGGCAACGGACGCCGGGCTTGATGAGCCGGAGTACGGTAGCGAGTTCGGGCGCAAACTGGCGCGCGGTGCGTTCGTCACGACGGTCGAGGTCGCCCCGCCGCGCGGCCTCAACCCGGCAAAGGTGCTCGCCGGGGCGCGGCTGCTCATGGAGGCCGGGGTGGACGCCGTGGATGTCACGGACAGCGCCCGCGCCCGCCTTTCGATGAGCCCAATCGCGACCTGCGCGCTGATCCAGCAGAAGGTCGGCATCGAGACGATCATTCATCTGACCACGCGCGACCGCTCCCTAATGGGCTTGCAGGCGGACTTGCTCGGCGCGCATGCGCTCGGCCTGCGCAACGTCCTCGCCCTCACCGGCGACCCTCCCTCACTGGGGAATTACCCGAACTCCACGGCGGTCTACGATGTGGACTCCGTCGGACTGATCGGTATTCTCAAGCAGATGAACGAGGGTGTGGATATCGGCGGCAACCCAATCGGCGCGGCCGCCGGCTTCACCATCGCCTGTGCCGTTGACCCGACGCGCGACGATTTGCACGAGGAAGCGCGGCGCTTGAAACGGAAGATCGCGGCGGGCGCGCACTTCGTGATGGCGCAGCCGATCTTCGATCTCGACCGCTGGCGGCGCTTCCTCGATATTTACGGCGCCGTCGAGATTCCCGTCCTGCTCGGTATTCTGCCCTTGCAGAACACGCGGCACGCGGAGTTCCTGCACAACGAGGTGCCCGGCATCGTCTTGACCGACCGCGTCCGCCAACGCATGGCGGACGCCGGGAACGACGGTCGTCACGTCGGCATCGCCCTCGCGCAGGAACTGATTGTGGAGGCGAAAGACCTCGTGCAGGGCATCTACATGATGCCCTCCTTCGGTCGCTACGAACAAGCCGCCGCTGTCCTGTCCGCCATCCGCGAACCGGCAACCGGGGATTGAGCGCAGAGAACGCAGAGGACGCAGAGGGCGCGGAGACTACAGAGAAGAGATTTGGAAATATATGAATTGGTAGGAAATTCTTCCACTCCCTCTTTCAACTCCCTTTCTCTGGGTTCTCTATGCTCTCTGCGTCCTCTGCGCTCAACCCCCTCGTCCGTACCGGAACCAGGATGCGGCGGCGGTGAGGAAGAAGAGGGCGGCGGCGAGGGCGAAGATGAATGAGAGCGAGAGCCAGTCCGCCACCCAGCCGAGGGCGAGGCCGGAGACGAGGAAACCCATCTCGAAGACGCCCGTTTGCGTCGCCAGTGCCGCCCCGCGCCGTTCGGGGGGCACGAGGTCCACCGCGAGGGCGTTCAGTTCGGGGAGGACGAGGCTGATCGCCCCGCCCCAGATCAGCGCGGCGACGACAAAGGCAGGGAAGACGGGGAAGGCGGTCAGGATTGTCAGGCCGACGCCGAGTGCGATCAGGCCGGGGATCAGCACGCGCCACCGCCCATAGCGGTCCGACCACCGGCCGCCGACCGCCCGCACGACGAAGAACATCAGCGCGTCGAAGGTGAAGAAAAACCCCGCGCCCGACAAATGTCGCTCGTCCATCAGCGGCACGAGAAAAGCGAACACTACCCCGTTCCCCAATGCCGTCACGAAACTCGGAATCGCCGCTGGCAGCACCCGCCATTCGAGTAGCGATCCCCGCATTTGCTCCCCCTTCCCCCGTGGGGGAGAAGGAAGGGGGGGTAGGGCTGCTCCCGCCCGCAGCGGCAGCAGCAACAGCGCGCAAAGCAGCCCCGCGCCCGCCGAGAGTGCGAAGGTCAGGTGATACGACACATGCGTCGCGACGAGCAGGCCGACCGGTGGCCCGATGGCGATGGCGACCGTTGAGGCAACCGACGATAGCCCGATTGCCTCGCCCCGCCGCGTTTCGGGCGCGAGTTCCGCCGCCATCACGACGCTGCCGGTGAGGAAGATCGCCGACGCGACGCCCTGGAACAGTCGGACGGCGATCAGCACCCAGAGCAGCGTGCCGATCCCGTAGAGCGGTGATGAAAGCATCATCACCGCGCCGACGATCAGGAGCGGAAGGAGCGCGCCCCGATCCATTGCGCGGCCAAGAAAGGGCCGGGACAGGATCGCGCTGATCGAGAGCGCCCCGATGACGAGGCCGATCCGCCCATTCGAGAAGCCGTGCGCTTGCATATACTGTGGCAGCGCCGCTTGCAGCACGAAGATCGTGAAGAACCACATGCCCGTTGCCGCGAGAAAAAGTACGAAGCGCGGTGACGCCAGCGGCGACCGATCCGTCTGATGAGAGGATATTGGGGAAATCGCTGCGGTGATAGTCGGTTCGTTCCCCATGCGCGCCAGTGTAGCACGCCCACCTCGCCTCGACGCACCCGCCCGCCGCGTGTTACCCTCCCAGTTTCAGGGAGAAATGCACCGAGATGCGTGGCGATGGAAGGGAAAGAACACGATGGCGGCGATGACGGATGAGGAACGCGCGGAATTTCTGTCCCAGCCGGTGATCGGACGGCTCGGTTGCCTCGATGACGACGGCTATCCATATGTCGTGCCCGTCTGGTTCGCGTATGCGGACGGCGGCTTCTATCTCGTGCCGCGCGCCCGCTCGGAGTGGGCGCGCTATCTAGAGCGGGACGGGCGCGTTTCGCTCTGCATTGACGCTGCCGAACTGCCGTACCGCCGCGTCATTGTCAAAGGCCGGGCGGAGGTGATCGAGACGCCGAATGTCGGCGGTCGGTGGGTGGATCTGGGCACGCGGATGGCGGAGAATTATCGCGGTGCGGAGGGCCTGGCTTACATGGAACGCACGAAGGACGAGCCGCGCTGGCTTTTCTTCATCCACCCGGAGCAGATGACCAGCACCAACGGCGGCTGGGCCACCCGCTACAAGCACACGGACTGGTAGGAATCGGGGAGTTCGGAGTTCGAGGTTCGCAGTTCGATATGACTTCTCTGGACATCGAACTCCGAACTCCCCGATGGGCCGAGTCGGCCTCCATCCCTGTTGCACGACGCTGCATCTTGTGAAAAACTCACGGCGGCTAACGGGGTCGGCAAGTGTCGGATGTGGGGCGATGCTATGGTTGGGACGTTAACCCAACAGGCGCAACACGGACTTTCGGAAGTGGTTGAGAGCCTTCGCGTGCGTGGCACGGAGATCCCCGAGTCCGAGGTGATCCTGCAAATTGCCGCCACAATGAGAGAAATGGTCAGCCCTTCGCACGAAAGTGGCGATGGCAGTGACCTGACTGAAGAGGAACAGGCGATCCTGAGAGAGGGCGGGTTCAATCTCTCGCCGCCTCCGCCCGGCGCCCCCAATCCGTTCCTCCGCAGTGCCGCGAAATTTGTCATGTTGATTGCGACGGCGTATACCTCGAAGGAGGCTGCGGCGTTGCTCGGTATCAATGAGAGCCGCGTGCGGCAGCGATGTGGGAAGGGCGAGCATACACTGTATGGAGTGAAGTGGCGCAACGGCTGGCGGTTGCCGCGCCTCCAGTTCTTTGGCGGACATCTGCTCCCATTTGTGGAACGTGTTTTCCCTCGTCTACCGATTGATCTCGACCTCATCGCCGTCTACAATTGGTTCATCTACCCGAATGATGATCTGCGTGATGATCGCTACAACGAGCTATCACCGCGCGTGGTTGATCGCAGGGCGCGATTATGCACCGGTTGCGGAACTAGCTGCGGGATTGTGATGTCCGCGACGTTCGGTCGCCCGCCCTCCATCGTATATCTCACACAAGTCGGTGCACAATGCTAGACAATCCCCGCTGGAACACTGCTCTGGCGCATTTACAACGCTGGAGGCAGTCACCCTTCACACTGGAACACCTTCCGTGCCTGGGGGCCGACCGATAGTCGCTTCGATCACCATATACCGCCAAAACGGATACAGGAGCGTGCGATTATCTATGTGGCAGAGAACGGCCCCCCCTGTTTCGCTGAGCGTTTCCAGGCGATCCGTCGCATTAATCGGACGCTTGATCGCCCGTGGCTCGTCGCCTTTCGCACCGTGACAGATCTCACGCTCCTAGATCTCTGCGGGACTTGGCCGACGCGTGCGGGTAGATCGCAAGAAATAAATACGGGGCGGCATACGACATCGCGCGGCTGGTTCCGTGCGTTCTATACGGCATACGCGCATGTCGAAGGGCTGTTATATCCTTCGAAAATGCTTGGTGGAACGCGCAGTCTCGCCCTCTACGAGCGTGCGCTGCACGCGATCCCCGCCGCGTCGGTCTTCCATGAACCGCTCCTGTCGCTCAAACCAGCGATGCTTCGCGCGCTCGCGGATGCGGCGAGCCAGACAGGCTACGAAATTGTTTGAGAATGAGCGGGAGATACGCGCGTTGGTTTCGGTGTTGCGATAGACGGGTGCATGTTGTCCGATTATTCTCGCTTTTCACTGGCCCTACTGAGAGGATAGTCCTGTTCATGGCACGCACTGAGACCGCCCCGACATCGAACTCCTCGCTCCGCGTGCTCGCGCAGCGGAATTTCGGGCCGTACTTCGTCGGCAATCTGCTGTCGAACTGCGGAACGTGGTTTCAGAATATTGCCCAGGCGCTGCTCATTTACCGGCTGACGCACTCGACGTTTCTGGTCGGCGTCGTCAGCTTCGCGCAGTTCGCCGGGATCATCCTGCTCGCGCCGTGGTCGGGCGGCGCGGCGGATCGTTTCGACCGCAAGCGGCTGATTATCGGCACACAACTCGGCGCGATGGTTGTCACCGGCGCGCTCGCGCTGCTGGCAATCGCGGGCTGGGATACGGTGCCGGTCATCATCGGGCTTGCGTTGCTGCTTGGCATCGTCACCGCGTTCGGATCGCCCGCGATGAACGCCATCGTGCCGTCGCTCGTCAGCCGGGACGATTTGCCCGCCGCGATTGCGATGAACTCCGTCACATTTAACATGGCGCGGGCGGTCGGGCCGGTGCTCGGCGCGCTGGTCGTGGCGCGGCTTGGCATCCCGTGGGCGTTCGGCCTGAACTGCCTGTCGTATGTGGCGCTGATCGGCGCGCTCCTGATCGTCCACCCCCGGCAGCACGAGCGCCGACCGGGCGGGCGACCGAAACTGCGCGACAGCCTCGATCTGATCCGGCAGGACATGCGGCTGGCGGCGCTGCTCGGTGTCGTCGCCTCTGTCTCGTTCGCGCTCGACCCGGTGACGACGCTCGCCCCCGCCTTCGCGACGCAGGTCTTCCATCACTCGGACACGCTCGCCGGTTACCTGATCGGTGCGTTCGGCATGGGCGCGGTGATCGCTGCCCTGTTCGCCACGGGTCGCTCGGAAACGCCGTACCGCCGTATCAGCATCATGCTCATGCTGCTCGCGGCCGGTATCGCCACGTACGCCTTCTTGTCGCCACTCGTTCTCGCGATCATCGCGCTCGGTGTCGCCGGGTTCGGCTACCTCGCCGGGCAGACGCGCGCGACGACGCTCCTGCAACTCGGCGTCGAGGATCATCAGCGCGGCAGGATCATGGCGCTCTGGAGTGTTTGCTTCCTCGGCACCCGCCCGATTGCCAGCCTAATAGACGGCGGGCTTGCCTCGCTCGTCGGTATCCACGCGGCGGCGATTATCATGACGCTGCCGGTGTTCGCGGCAGCGGCGGGGATGCTGGTACTCTATCGGCGGCAATCGCGCGCCGCGCGCATCGAACCGGCGGAAAGGAGCATTCTCGGTGGAAGTCCAGCATCACACGATTGAGGCGAACGGCGTTTCCTTGCATGTCGTCGAGACGGGCGACCCCGAGGGCCGGCCGGTTCTCTGGCTGCACGGCATCTGGGATCGCTGGATGATGTGGCAGGATGTCGTGCCGGAGATTCCGGGGCGGCACTTCATGGTCGAGTTCCGCGGCCACGGCGAGAGCGGTAAGCCGGACGGCGCGGCGCACTACCGCTGGAAAGATTACGCGGACGACATCGTCGCGCTGATTGACGCCCTCGGCGTCCCGCAGGTCGCCGTCGTCGGCTTCTCGCTCGGCGCGATCACGGCGACGCTCGTCGCGGCGCGCGAACCGGAGCGGGTGGCGCGGGCCGTCGCGGTGGACCCGCCGTACCATGACGGTGTGTTCGTTGCCGAGCGGATGCGCGATGTGCGCGAGATCAAGCACCTACCGACCGAAGAACTCGTGACGATGCTCGCCTTCATGCGCCCGAACCGCGACGACGCCGAGTGGCGGCGCGAGGCATCATGGCTCCAGATGACAGCGGATGGCCCGTTCGACGCGATGATTTCCGGGAAGCAGGGCGAGCAGGAGTTGGAGAAGAACCTGCCCCACATCACGCAGCCCTTCCTCATCCTCCAGGCCGACCCGACGGCGGGCGGCTCACTCTCCGACGCGATGGCGGCACGCGCGATGTCGCTCCTGTCCAATGCCCGCCTCGTCCACTTCCCCGGCAGCGGCCACACCATCGCGCACGACCAGCCCGAGGCGTTCGTGGCAGCGGTGAAAGACTTTCTGGCCTAACCCTCCCCAGCCCCCTTCCCGAGGCGGGAAGGGGAGCGGATCTCTGAGAGATCAGGGCATTACGGAGAAGGCCACCGCATTGAGATGAGTCACCCCTTCCTGTTTTGGGAGGGGTTGGGGGTAGGTAATCCATGGCAACGCAAGACGTTTCGGCAATCATTGCAGCAGTATTGGCGGGCAACGCGCCTCCCGTATCAAAGGATTTCGTCGCGGCGAAGACGATGGGCGGGACGGCGGCGAGCAGCCTGTTTGCGCACCCGGCGGACAAGGGAACGGGTATCAGGGCGCTCGGTTATGATCCTGATCTGGACGAGCCGCAGGACCTCGGCGTCGAGATCGCCGTCGCGGACGAGGGCGCAACGGTCGCCAGCACCGGCCCGCTGGAAGAAGGCGTAATCGAGGCGATTAATCTCCTCCCCGGCTACCGCGCCGCCCGGCACGGCGAAGGGTTGGTCATCGAGACGGAAAGCGCAACTCCCTTCGACCCCGAAGATGTTGCGACGGTGATCGAGCAGTGGTTGGCACGAAAGTATGGCGCGCACCAGTTCGCCGCCCGCCTGATTTTCGGCCCGCCCGGCGGCCGCTCCGTCTTCCTACGCGATCTGCGCGGTCAGGCATATGCCGTTCACAAAGAACGAGCAGGGGAGTAGACAGTAGACGGTAATCAGTACGATCAGGGATGGCACTTGCCGAGTGGTACGATACGGACAATCGGGCCTCGGATTTGCGATGCCGACGTCTGACTACTGACTACTATCTACTCCAAGAAGATGTGAGGCGCAGGTAGGAAGGCGCGTCGCATCGGGAAGGGCGAAACCTCGTGGGCATGATTGTTGGTGTGCCGAAGGAAGTGAAGGACCGTGAGAACCGCGTCGGGATGACCCCAGCGGGCGTCGCGGAGATCGTTGCGCGCGGGGCGACGGTACTTGTCGAGCGGGGCGCCGGCAGCGGCAGCGGCTTCGCGGACGCCGAGTACGAGGGGGCGGGCGCGGCGATCGTGCCGGATGCCGCTGATGTGTGGGGACGTGCCGAGATGGTCATTAAGGTGAAAGAGCCGACGCACGATGAATACGGCTTTTTGCGCTCCGGTCTCGTCCTCTTCACCTATCTGCATCTCGCGGCGAACGAACCGCTCACCCGCGCGCTCCTCGAAAGCCGGACGACGGGCATCGCCTACGAGACGGTGCAACTTGACTCGAACTTCCTGCCATTGCTCAACCCGATGAGTGAAGTTGCCGGGCGGATGTCCATCCAGGTCGGCGCACATTACCTGGAGAAGACCTACAACGGGCGCGGCATGCTGCTCGGCGGCGTGCCCGGCGTCGCCCCCGCCAAGGTGGCGATCGTCGGTGGTGGGACGGTTGGGACGAACGCCGCGCAGATGGCGCTCGGCATGGGCGCGCACGTCACCGTACTCGAAAAAAGTATCGAGCGAATGCGCTACCTTTCCGAAGTCTTCACCGGCCACCTGACGACGCTCTACAGCACCGCCCACGCCGTCGCGGAGAGTGTCGCCGATGCGGATGTCGTGATCGGTGCGGTGCTGATCCCCGGTGCGCGCGCCCCCCGCCTCGTCACAGAGACGATGGTGCGTTCGATGCGCCCCGGCTCGGTCGTCATTGATGTCGCGATTGATCAGGGCGGCTGCATCGAGACGGCCCGCCCGACGAGCCACAGCGACCCGGTCTACGATGTCGGCGGCGTGACGCACTACTGCGTGACGAACATGCCCGGCGCTGTGCCGCGCACGAGTACGCAGGCGCTGACCAACGCGACGATCCCCTACGTCATATCCCTTGTCACGCAGGGGATGGAGCGAGCCGTCGGGCGGGATGCCACCCTGGCGAAGGGCGTCAACACCTACGATGGCCGCTGCACTGAAGCGCCCGTCGCCAGCGCATTCGACATCCCCTACACCCCGCTACGCGACCTCCTCGGCGTCGCGTCGGCGTGACCGAGTAGCCAGTAGCCAGTAGTCGGTAGCCAGAGGGACCATCTCCGTTCTGGCTACCGACTACTGGCTACTGGCTACTTCTCTGACCAATTTACGTCAGTTTCGTGTTTTCGCGCATCCACGGACGATTTCGTACGTTTTGTAAAGTGCGAGAGAGACGTACTACGCGGATATGCGTCCTTCGCGGGGTCCCGGGGTCTTGGGTGCGGAGAAGAGGGGTTTAGGGCGGAGGACGGGGATGGAGGCGTGGGTAGATCGTTTTCTTGTGGCGCTCGGTGCGGAAAAGCACTGCTCGCCGCACACGGTCATGGCATATCGCAATGACCTGATGCAACTGGCCGCTTATCTTACGCGCGAAGGCGTGACGGCATGGCGGGTCGTGTTGCCCGAACAGGTAACGGAGTATCTCCAGTCGCTGCGCGAGCGGCAGTACGCGAGCAGCACGATCGCGCGGAAGACGGCGGCGGCCAAATCCTTCTTCCAGTACCTGAAGCAGACGGGCGAGATCGAGGCGGATGTTGCGCTTCATCTCTTCGCGCCGCACGTGGACCGGTACGTCCCGCACGCGATCAGCACCGACGAAGTCGCGCGCCTGCTCGCCGCCCCGACGCGCATGAAGACGCCGGAGAGTATGCGCGATGCGGCGATGCTGCAACTCCTGTATGCGACGGGGATGCGCGTCTCGGAGTTAGTCGCGCTCGATCAAAGCGACCTCGATCTTGCGACGGGATGCATCCGCTGCGAGGGGCGCGCGGCGCGCGAACGCCTCGTTTCGCTGACGCCGACGGCGCACGAGGCGCTGCGTCGCTATCTCGCGACGGGACGCCCGATCATCGCCCGCTCGCACGGTTCGGACAAGGAGGCCCTCTTCCTCAACCATCGCGGTCAGCGGCTGACGCGCCAGGGATTCTGGCTGCTCCTCAAAGGGTACGCGCAGTCCGCATCGGTGCGCAACGTCACGCCGCACACCCTCCGCCACACCTTCGCCGCGCACGCCCTGACGACGGGCCATCACCTGCGCGAGGTGCAGACGATGCTCGGCCATGTGAGTATTTCGACCACGCAGATCTACCAGCGGATGCGGCCCGCGCCGACCGCGCAGGCGCCATCCGGCGCGCTGATCGGCCTCGATGTGGTAAAAATGCTGGGTGGTGGATCGTCGGTGGACCCGCTCCCGCTTGTGGCGGGTGGGGTCGCCGCGATGATGCCGACCGGTGGCGAGATCGCGGAAACGGTGGTGGCGCACGAGGATTAATCCTCCACCGCCACGATAATCGCGAACATGCCGCCCCGGCGCTCAACCGTTGGGGCGGCTTTTTGAGTGCGAAGGACCAAGGACTAAGGACTAAGTAGACGTGGATCTCAATCGGGAATCACTTAGTCCTCAGTCCTCAGTCCTTAGTCCTCCCATTGCGAGAGGAACGAGCACATGACCCATACCGGCGTGCGACTGGAATCCATGGAACCGATCGTCTCGCTCGCCAAGCGGCGAGGGATCATATTTCAGGGGAGCGACATCTATGGCGGCTTCGGCAATTCGTGGGATTACGGGCCGCTCGGTGTTTTGATCGAGAACAATGTCAAGGCGGCGTGGTGGAAGGCGATGGTGCAGTTGCGCGACGACATGGTCGGGCTGGACGCCGCGATCCTGATGTCGCCGCAGGTCTGGGAGGCGTCCGGCCACATCGGCCACTTCACGGACCCGCTCGTGGATTGCACAACTTGCAAACTCCGCTATCGCGCCGACCACGCTGAGCAGACGCCGTGCGGCAACCCCGAATGGCGCAAGCAAGGGCTGATGGCGGCGAATTGCCCCGGCGTGAAGACTGCGGCGCGCCAGTTCAACATGATGTTCAAGACCTTTGTTGGCCCGCTGGAAGAAAGTGCGTCCGTCGCCTACCTGCGCCCCGAGACGGCGCAGGGCATCTTCGTCAACTTCCCGAATATACTCGGCACGAGCCGCAAGAAACTCCCCTTCGGCATCGCGCAGATCGGCAAATCGTTCCGCAACGAGATCACGCCGGGCAACTTCATCTTCCGCACGCGCGAGTTCGAGCAGATGGAAATGGAGTTTTTCGTCACGCCCGGCACCGAGCGCGAGTGGCACCAGTATTGGGGCGATCAGCGCATCAACTGGTTCAAGAATCTCGGCGTCCGTGACGAGAATATCCGCATCCGTGATCTGCCGCCGGAGGACCTCGCGCATTATTCGCGGGGCACCAAGGAGATCGAGTACCTCTGGCCCGGCGGCCTCGGCTGGGCGGAGTTGGAGGGTGTCGCCAGCCGCGGCGACTACGACCTTTCGCGCCATCAGGAGGCGAGTGGGCGCGACATGACCTTTTTCGATGAGGAAAAGAAGGAGCGCTACCTGCCGTATGTCATCGAACCGGCGGTCGGCGTCGGACGGGCGGTGCTCGTCTTCCTGCTCGATGCCTACGACGAGGAGCAGACGGTGGACGTGAACGGCAAGGCGGACACGCGCGTCGTCCTGCGGCTGCACCCGACGATCGCACCGATCAAGGTCGCCGTGCTGCCGCTATCGAAGAAGGAACCGCTCGGCGATCTGGCGCGGGAGGTCGCGGCGTCGCTCCGCCCATACATGATGATCCAGTACGACGACACACAGGCGATCGGCCGGCGCTACCGGCGGCAGGACGAGATCGGCACGCCCCTGTGCGTCACCGTGGACTTCGACAGCATCGAGGATCGCGCCGTCACCATCCGCGAGCGCGACAGCATGGCCCAGGAACGCGTGCCGATCGCGGAATTGCTCCCTCGTCTCCACGAAAAACTCGGCACGTAAGAGGGTTTTTGGCAATGAAGCCCCCTTCTCCCGCATTGTGGGGAAGGGGGTGTCGATCTTCTGCCGTATGCTGACGCGTCGTGTGCACCGGCACTATCGTTTCGCGCATTACGGGTGTAGAATAGATAGTAGAACCGGATCAGTGAACGTGAATACACGCTCATCGCGCCCTAATGCATTGCAGCGGCGCAACATGGGCCCACTTTCTCCCTGCCGCTACTCTCCATATTCCTGTCGTTGTGTAGCCCTTGTCTCTCTCGCCCGACGAGAGGAGGCCCGGCGATGATCGAAGTGCATGACATCACCAAGACATACCAGACCGGCGATATGGCTCTTCAGGTGCTTAAAGGCATCTCGTTCCGCATCGCGGACGGCGAATTCTGCGCGATCATGGGGCCGTCCGGTTCGGGCAAAAGTACGCTGATGAACATCCTCGGCTGCCTCGACACGCCGACGGGCGGCGACTACCTCCTCGATGGCGAGAACGTCGCCGCGCTCGACGAAACGGAACTGGCGCGGGTGCGGAACCGGCGGATCGGCTTCGTATTCCAGTCGTTCAACCTGCTCGCCCGTACGACGGCGCTCGATAATGTCGCGCTGCCGCTGCTCTATGCCGGCGTCGCAGGGGCGGAGCGGCGGGAGCGCGCGGTCGCAGCGCTCGATGCCGTTGGCCTCGCGGACCGGCTGGATCACAAGCCGAACCAACTCTCCGGCGGCCAGCAGCAGCGCGTGGCGATCGCGCGCGCCATCGTCACCACGCCGTCGCTGATCCTCGCGGATGAGCCGACGGGCAATCTCGATTCGCGCTCGTCCGTCGAGGTGATGGAGATTTTCCAGCAACTGAATGCCCAACTCGGCATGACAGTCCTCTTCGTCACGCACGAGCCGGACATCATGGCGTACACGCGCCGGGTCTTGCGCATCCGCGACGGCTATCTCGGCGCGGACGAACCAATCGTCAATCCGCGCTCCGCCACCGCCGAACTTGCCAAGCGCACCGAGGTCATCCAATTGCCGCCGCGCCTGCCCATCCCGGCATAGACAAAAAAGAGGGTGAGGTTTACTGCCTCACCCTCTTCCTCAGTCCTCAGACCTTCGTTACTTGACGTCGGCCTTCGCGCCAGCGGCTTCGAGTTTGGTCCTCGCGGCAGCGGCTTCGTCCTTGGTGATGTTCTCCTTGACGGCGGTCGGCGCGGCCTCGACGAGGTCCTTGGCTTCCTTGAGGCCGAGGCTCGTCAGTTCGCGGACGGCCTTGATGACCTGAATCTTGTTCGCGCCGATCTCGGTCAGCATGACGGTGAACTCTGTCTGCTCCTCCACCGGGGCGGCGGCAGCGGCGCCTGCCGGGGCCGCTGCCGGGGCCGCCGCCGCCATCGCGGTGACGCCGTACTTCTCCTTCAAGGTGTCCGAGAGTTGCTTCAAATCGAGAATCGTCATCGCGTCAATGGACGAGATGATTTCGTCAATCGAGACTGCCATCTGTGTGTCCTCCTATGCGGCGGCTTCCCCGCCCTCCAATTGTGCGACGCGTGCATCGAGCAGCGACGTAAACTCATACACCGCAAAGTCCAGCGCGAAGACCAGGTTCGACATCGGTGCATCGAGCGCACCGACAATCGTCGCGATCAACTCCACCTTCGACGGCATCGTGGCGAGCGCCTCGACGTCACCGGCCCCGACCGCTTTCCCTTGCAGGAGCGCGCCCTTCACCTTCAAGATGCGCGAGGTGCGCGCGAAGTCGTTGACGATCTTCGATGGTCCAACAATGTCCTCGCCCGTGAAGACGAGCGCGGTCGGCCCTTCAAGGGTAGCGTCCAGCGACGAGATACCTTTATTGTTCGCCGCGATCCGCGTCAGCGTGTTCTTCGCGATGCGGAAGTCCGCGCCGACGCCGCGCAATTGCCCGCGCAACCCTTGCAGGTCGGTGACGGTCAAGCCGCGATAATCGGTCAGGATCATCAACGTCGCGCCAGTGATCCGCTCCTCCAGTTCGCTAATCGTCTCGCCCTTTTTCTCGGTTGGCATGTGCATTCACCCCCTCTCATTTGCCTGTTCGCGATAGCCTGCGCTACCGAATCACCAAAACGAAAGCCCCGCGCCGGATGAGGCGCGGGGCAAAACAGCAACGACAACGGCGCGGAGCGCCCTGCTCGTTCAGAATCTGCTTCTTCCCATCTACCTCGGCTGGTGGCCCTATGGGCCGATTAAGCGCGCGCGCGCCAGCGGTCTTCGGCGATGTCGGTACGGAGTATAGTCGGTTGTCGCTTAGGCGGCAACCCCGCTGGCTGCCGCGACAGCGGCGTTCACGTCGAGGCGGATGCTCGGCCCCATCGTCGTGGCGACGGCGATGGAACGGATATACGTGCCCTTCGATCCGCTCGGCTTGGCGCGAGTGAGCGCGTCAATAGCGGAAATGAGGTTCGCTTTGATCTGTTCCTCGGAGAAACTCGCCTTGCCAATCGGAATGTGGACGAGATTTGTGCGGTCATTGCGGAAGTCCACGCGACCGCCGCGTCGCTCGTTGATGACGCGGGGCAGGTCGTCTGGCGTCGCGATCGTCCCGTTGCGCGGGTTCGGCATCAGGCCACGGCGACCGAGCACGCGGCCGAGGCGACCGACCTTGCCCATCATATCCGGCGTGGCGAGTGCGACATCGAAATCGAGCCAGCCGCCCTCGATCTGCTTGATGAGGTCATCCGCACCCGCATAGTCCGCGCCGCCTTCGCGTGCGGCCCGCTCGCCATCGCCCTGCGCGAAGACGAGAATACGGACGTTCTTGCCCGAACCGGAGGGCAGCGTCGCCGAGGCGCGCACCTGCTGATCGGCGTGGCGCGAATCAATGCCGAGGCGAAAATGGATCTCGATTGTCTGATCGAAATTCGCCTTCGCCGTCTCCTTGATGAGGTGAATCGCCTCGTCTATCGTGTACTTCTTGTCGTGGTCCACCAGTTTGACGATTTCCAGATACCGTTTGCCGCGCTGTGTCATACCAACCGACTCCTTAACCGTGTGGTCCAAGCGGCGTCTGAAACGCCTCCCACGCTATTAGTGGGCAGTGAGTAGTTGAAAAGAAGAGCCTTCGTGCGTTCTCTTTCTGTCCACTGCCCAGTTCCCACTGCCCTCATTCCGTGACCTGAATGCCCATCGAGCGGGCGGTGCCCTCGATCATGCGCATGGCGCTGTCCACATCGTAGGCGTTGAGATCCTTCAACTTCAGTTCGGCGATCTCGCGCACCTGCTGGCGCGTTACCTGGCCGGCCGTCTCGCGCTTGACATTCGCCGCGCCCTTGGCGACGCCCGCTGCCCGCCGCAGGAGGTCGCCCGCCGGTGGCGTCTTCGTCACGAACGTGAACGAGCGATCCTCGTAGACCGTGATCGCCACGGGGATAATTTGGCCGACCTGCTGCGCGGTCCGCTCGTTGTACGCCTTGACGAACTCCATCAGCGCCACGCCGTGCTGGCCGAGTGCGGGGCCGACCGGCGGCGCGGGCGTCGCCTTGCCCGCCGGGAGTTGGAGTTTTACGATGGCCCGTACTTTCTTCGCCACAGGGGCGTCCTCCTACTGTCTCATCCGCGCGCCGCGTCGTTGCGTTGCGCTATCACAAAAGTGGGGCCACCCGGCCCCACGGAGCGCTAGCTATTGCGATCCACTTGCAGGAAGTCCAACTCCACCGCCGTTTCTCGCCCGAAGAACGAGACGAGCACCTTGACGCGCCCCTTCTCTTGGTTGACCTCGTCAATCCGCCCCTCGAAGTCCTGGAACGGCCCGTCCACGATGCGGACATTGTCGCCGACCGCGAGGCTGAGTTTGATGCGCGGCGCTTCCGCCGTCATCTGCGTCTTGATCGCGAAGACTTCATTGTCGCCAAGCGGCGTGGGCTTCGTGCCCATCCCGACGAAACTCGTCACGCCCGGCGTGTTGCGCACGACGTACCACGAGTCGTCGTCCATCTGCATCTTCACCAGCACATAGCCGGGATAGACCTTCTTGTTGACGGTGCGGCGCTGACCGTTCTTGATCTCGATCTCTTCCTCGGTGGGGACGATCACCTCGAAGATCTTCTCGTTCATGTCCATCGTCTCGATCCGCGATTCGAGGTTCTTTTTGACCTTCGCCTCGTGGCCGGAATACGTATGGACGACGTACCATTGCCCTTCTTCGACGCTGATGCCGTTCCGCTCGGCCAGCCGGGCGCGTAAACTGCGAACCATAATCGCGACCTCCCCCGGCCTAGCCGAGCTTCTCCAGCAAGGTATAGAGGGCGGTCAGGAGCGAGTCCGTCAGACCCA
This sequence comes from Thermomicrobiales bacterium, assembly GCA_038231255.1. Taxonomy (GTDB): domain Bacteria; phylum Chloroflexota; class Chloroflexia; order Thermomicrobiales; family JALYUS01; genus JALYUS01. The sequence goes on from JBBRLR010000004.1 coordinate 94,622, forward strand.
GCAGGAAACCAATCGCCGCCGAGATGCCGATGACGACGAGCGTCAGGTTGCGGGTTGTCTGAGAATCGGGCCAGGCCACCTTACGCAACTCGCTGATCGTCTCGGTAGAACCGTGGCGCAACCGACCGAAGGCGCGTACGAAGGGATTAGTTGTCGCCCCGGTTGTCCGCGTTGTTGCCACCGTTGCCTCGATTCCGCACGCATAAGCGCGTGCCGTATGCGCCCTGACGAGGGCGCGGCGCAATTCGCGACGCCCTCATCCCTTTGTCTCTCAATCGTTGCCGCGACCATTGCGGGCAATGCTACCCGTGCGTCAGCGAGAAATGGCAGGGGCGACAGGACTTGAACCTGCAACAACTGGTTTTGGAGACCAGTGCTCTGCCAATTGAGCTACGCCCCTCCGCCGCGTTTGAACGCGCAGGCAACCGACTCATAATACCGCACCAACGGCCTTCCCCGCAAGGGGAAGCAATGAGCAATGCAGGGCTTATGCGTTCTCGTTGTCGGATGGGGAGGGAGACAGAAAGAACGCTCCGTTGTTACGATTTTCGTGTCTGAAGCGAAGATCGACCACAAAGGAGCGTCCGATGCAGTCTATGTTGGCCTCCCC
>JBBRLR010000005.1:0-87256 GCA_038231255.1 Thermomicrobiales bacterium
CGAGAGCAACAGAAACGTGCCGGACGCTTCGGCGGGCCGGATGAAACGGGCAATCCTCCCTGCTGCAATCTCCGATCCGGTCGCACGCAGCCGATCCCGGTTGCTGACGGTGGCTCGCCGAGACCGAAAGTCGAGAGCAGCCGCGAAGGCGACGACGCGGCCCGTCCCGGTTTACCGGGATGGAGATAGATGGTCATCAGCGCAGGAATGCGTGAACAGAACTCGGCTTACGCGCCCAACACCCCCGATGCGTTTTATGGTGCCTCTAGCTCAATCGGCAGAGCGCCGGCCTGTGGAGCCGGATGTTACGGGTTCGAGCCCCGTGAGGCACCCCATTCTCCTTTCTCCTTCGCACCTCGCTCGCGTGCGCTCGTAGCTCAATTGGACAGAGCGTCTGACTTCGGATCAGAAGGTTGGGGGTTCGAGTCCCTCCGGGCGTACCACTCTCCCACTGAGAATCGTGAATACACCATTACTTCCCAAGAAATAACGCAACTGGCGTTGGCGTCCTTGTTAACCATGCCTACCTTCCTGACGGCCTTTCCGGGCAATCACATTGACGAAGCAGTCCGCGCTCGCGTATGGTATGCGCCAGAACGTTGCGATGCGGACATGACGATTGCTTGCGCCACGGGGATTAATCCACCGTTGCGGTGCGCACAGGCCGAAGGAGTGATGCGGGCATGGCGACGATTTCGGTCGGCAAGGGGACAGCCTCGCCCGCGACGCGCTCGTCCACCCAGCGTTTGCTGGGGCGCGATTGGCGGATGGCGTGGCTGTTTCTGTTGCCCCTGACGATCGTGATGGTCGGCCTGATCGCCTATCCGTTCGTCGCCGCGATTGTGCTCAGTTTGCAACACAAAGTCGTCGGTGGCCCGGCGACCTGGGTCGGCTTGAATAACTACCGCGACCTCCTCGTCGGCAAGCAGTACGGCGAGGTGTTCCGCAAGTCGGTCTGGGTCTCATTCCTCTACACCGCCGTCGCGATCTGCGTCAAAATCACGCTCGGCATGTGCATGGCGCTGCTGCTCAATGAGAAGTTTCGCGGTCGGATGTTCATGCGCGCGATTCTCTTCCTCCCCTGGGCGATGCCGACCCTGATTACCGCCCTCACCTGGCGCTGGATTTACGACGGCACGCCGAACGGCCTCCTCAACCTCATCCGCATAGACTACTTCCAGAAGGACACGCTGACCCAGTTCCTCGCCAATCCGCGCCTCGCCCTTTGGTCGGTGATCGCGGTCGTCGTCTGGCAGGGGACGCCGTTCTACACGATGATGCTACTCGCCGGGATGCAGGCGATCCCCGCCGAGCAATACGAGGCGGCGGCAATGGACGGCGCGAGCTCCTTCCGGCGCTTCGTCTCGATCACCCTGCCGAGCCTCAGGCCCGTCATCATCATCACCTGCCTGCTTTCGACGATCTGGACGGCGAACAGCATTAACTTCGTCTTCATCCTGACGCGCGGTGGCCCCGCCAACGCGACGATGACCTTCCCGATGCTCGCCTACGAGATTGGCATTGACGGCGCGCGGCAACTCGGCACCGCCGCCGCCGTGTCGGTGATGTTCTTCCCGCTCTTCATCGTCGCCATCTTCTTTTTGACGAAACGGATGCTCTCGTCCGAGGGTCGGGCATAACGCCGGGAGGCGCAGATGGCGATTACCGTACCGGCTCGATCGCAAACCCAACGACGCGCCGTCAGCACCTGGTGGACGCGCAATGGCCTGCGCACGATCGTGATGGTCGTCGGCCTCGGCATCTTCACGATCTGGACGCTCTTTCCCTTTTTCTGGATCATCGAAACTTCGATCAAGACCAACCGCGACCTGTACCAACAGGCGTCGCTGTTCCCGAAACATCTCACCGGCGTGCATTACAGCGAAGTGCTGCACAAGACGAAGTTCGTCACGTATATCAAAAACAGCCTCTTCGTCTCGATCGGCACGACCGTGATCGCGATGATCATCGGCGTGCTCTCCGCCTACGCGATGACACGCCTCCAATTCCGCGGCCGCACGCTGATGGCGCGGGCGATCATCGTCACCTATCTCGTACCCGGCGCGCTGCTCTTCATCCCGATCACCCAGATCGCGCTGCAACTGCACCTGACGAACAAGGCGTGGGGCTTGATCGTCGTCTACCTGATCTTCACCGTGCCCTTCTGCACTTGGCTGGCGATCTCGTACTTCAACACAATCCCGGCGGAACTCGAAGACGCCGCACTCGTGGATGGCGCGACGCGCTTGCAGTCGCTCATCAAGATCGTCATCCCACTCGCCCTGCCCGCGCTGGCAGTGATCGCCCTGTTCGCCTTCACGAACTCGTGGAACGAATTCTTTTTCGCGCTGCTGCTCGTGACGAAAGACTCACAGAAGACGATCCCGGCGGGTCTTGGCGGGTTAATCAACGGCGATGTCTTCCAGTGGGGGGCATTAATGGCGATGTCCATCATGTCGTCGCTGCCGCCGATTCTCGTCTACATCATCGCGCAGAAATGGGTCGTCTCCGGCCTATCCGGTGGCGCTGTCAAGGGGTAAGCGGAGGGGAACATGGTGGTGGCGGGCTTTAGACCTGCGGCTCTGAAGCAGGCTAAAGCCCGCCACCACCGAGATTGGCAGTAGGTTGGACCAAGGAGGAATCGGGAGATGTTCAGCAAACGTATCACGACCGTGACGAGCCGGCGCGCGCTCTTGCGCGGCGCGGCGGCGACCGCCGCCACCGCAGTCGTCGGCACCGTTCTCGCCGCGTGTGGCGGCTCGAATGCGACCGACACGCCCAAGCCCGCCGCGACGGCAGCCAGTACATCGGCGACTGCCGCGAGCACGTCCGCGACGGCTGCCGGTACCGCGACGAAGGCGCCGTCCGCCGCAGGCGCCACCGCGCCCGCCACGACTGGCTCAGCGGTCGCCGGTGCGCCGACCGCCGTCAAGACGTTCAGCGGCAAGCTGACGGCGTGGGGCATCGTCTCCTTCACGAAGGACGGCGATAATCTGCTCGGCCAGCAGATGATTGACTGGGGCAAGGCGAACAAGGTGGATGTCGAGTACGTCCCGCTCGACGGCTCGACCTACGACGCCAAAGTCGCGGGGGCGATCGAGACGGGTGCGATCCCCGATGTCGTGATGCTCAGCGGCACCAACACGATCTATTACGCCGCGCAGAATCGGCTCGTGGACTTGACCGACCTGTACAACGACGTCAAAGGCCTCGGCGGCGGGATGTACGAGCAACTGCTGCCCTACGTGCAGAGCAACGGCAAGGTCTACTCGATCCCGATGCAGGCGGATCTTTCGGTCATGTACGCACGCCTTGATCTCGCCGAGAAGGCGACCGGCAAGCGCGCCGCACCCGCGACGTGGGACGATGTCGAGGCGATCGCGCGCAAGGTCAACGATCCACCGAAGTTGTACGGCATCGGCTTCACCCTCGGTCGGACGCCCGACGGCGACGGCAATATCACGCAACTCCTCCGCGCCGACGGCGGCACGCTCGTGGACAAGGACGGCAAGCCCGCAATCAACAACGACGGCACGATTTTTGCCCTGACCCGCGTCCAGAAGTGGTGGAAGGACAAGTTGATCCCGCAGGACTCGCCATCGTGGGACGACAGCAGCAACAACAAGTCCTACCAGTCGCGGCAGGCGGCATTCGTCTTCAACCCCGCCTCGATCTTCGCGTACCTCGACCAGAACGACAAGGAACTGCTGAAGGACACGACGCAGGCGCCCAACCCGATGGGTAAGGCGGGCATGACCGGCAACACCGTCGGTACCTGGTCGTGGTCCATTTTCACCGCCTCAAAGCAAGTGGACGCCGGCAAGGCAATGATCCGCGACATCATGACGCCCGAAAAACTCGAAGCGGTCTACGAGAAGGTTGGCGGCCGCTGGTATCCGGTCTACAAAGACCTCGCCACCGCGAAATTCTGGAAAGACCGGCCCTACTTCGATGCCTTCCCGGACGCGATCAAGACGGCGACACCGACCTGGCTCCCGGCGCAGGCGACGCCGGAATTATTGACCCAGATGAGTGCGGCGGGCCAGAAGCGCATCTATTCCGAAATGCTCCAAGATGTCGTCGTTAGCAACAAATCGCCGCAGGATGCCGCTAAGGCCGCGCAAACGAAAATGGAGCAGGCCTTCGCCGAGGCGATCAAGAAGTAGTCTCACAGCACGAGAGATTGGAGACGGATCGAACCGCCAAATTTGAAAGGAGTTCGTCGTGACCGATAACACCGCCACATTGCCGACCGTGGGAAACGCATTGCCCGACTTCAGCCTTCTTGGCACCGATGGCGCGACGCACGCCGTCGCGGACCTCGTGCGCGACCAGCGGGGGATGGTCCTTTTCTATTTCCCCAAGGCGAACACCGACGGCTGAACGACCGAAGCAGTGGCCTTCCGTGATCTGAAGGCCGATTTCGACCGACTTGGCTACCGCGTTGTGGGCATCAGCCCCGATCCGGTCGCGCCCTTGCATCAGTTCAAGGAGAAGAACGACCTCCCCTTCCTTTTCCTGTCCGATGAGGGTGCGGCAACCGCACAGAAACATGGCGTCTGGGTCGAGAAAAGCATGTACGGCAAGACGTACATGGGCGTCGCGCGCAGTACATTCGTCGTCGGCAGCGACGGCAACATCGAGGCAGTCTACTTCAATGTCAAGCCGCAGGGCCACGCGGAATACGTGCGCGATGCGCTCGAAATCGAGCCGGCATAGGCCTTGCGACGCACGCGCAAACATGGTAGGATGCCGCCTGTGGGAGTTGTTCCCGGATAGCTCAGCGGTAGAGCGGGCGGCTGTTAACCGCTAGGTCCTAGGTTCGAATCCTAGTCCGGGAGCCAATGCAACCAAAAGGACGGCCGCGCTTGGCCGTCCTCTTTTTGTCTTGGACTACCGTCGTGGATTACGGCTTGTTGTCGGCGGAAACGAGTTTATACCCCACGCCCCAGACCGTTTCGATCCGCGCGCTCGCGTTCACGAGACGGTCGCGCAAGGTCGAGATATGCACATCAACCGTCCGCGTATCCACGCTGTATTCGTAGCCCCAGACGTCGTTCAGTAAACGGTCGCGCGGGACGACGACGCCGGGCCGCTTCGCCAGTGCGACGAGCAACGCGAACTCTTTGGCGCGCACCTCGACGAACTCATCGCCGATCCGCACCTCGCGTCGGTCGAGGTCCACTGTCAGATCGCCGACCGTCAGTACCTGCCGCTCCGGCGACGCGGCCGCCTCATAGCGCCGCAGGACCGCCTTGACGCGCGCGACGAGTTCGCGCGGATTGAACGGCTTCGTCACGTAGTCGTCCGCGCCGACTTCGAGTCCGACGATCTTGTCTACGTCTTCGGAGCGCGCCGTAAGCATGATGATCGGCACATCGCTCGTCCGCCGGATCGTGCGACACGCTTCCAGCCCGTCCATGCCCGGCAGCATCAAATCGAGCAGGATCAGGGCGTAGTGGTTCGCCCGCGCCTTCGTCACCGCCGTCGCGCCATCGCTGGCCGTCTCGACGATGTACCCTTCCTTGGTCAGATACATCCCCAACAGCCGCGTAATGTTCGGCTCATCGTCCACGACGAGGATTGTCCGTGCCATGTCGCCCCCTCTGAGCAGCCAGTAGCCAGTAGCCAGATGGATTCGTATTCTTTCTGACTACTGACTACTGGCTACTGCCCCCCCTGATCGGTGATACTCCGCGCGAGGAACGCATTGTCTCCGGTCTTGTCGCCGAGTACGAAGAGCATATCGCCGGCCTTGATGTCGCTCAATGTCCCCGGCTGCTGCATTTTTACGACGGTCGCCGGGGAGGAAGTCACCGTCACCGTCGCGCCATCGAAGCCCTGCACCATGATCGTGCCGCCATTCATGCTCTTGATCTGCCCGGTCACAGCCGGGCCGGCCACGCCCGGCGGCGCGGCATTCGGCCTGCCCGATCCCGCAGCGGTCGCCCCCGTCACCTGACCGAGGCTCGTGATCGTCTTCGCGCTGTACGCAGTATCGGCGGTCTTCGCGCCATCCACCGTGACGATGTCGCCCGTTTTCAGATCGGTGAGCGCGCCGGCAACCAGTTTGCGAATCGCCGTCTCACCATTCGTCACCACTGTCACCGTCGAATTATCCGCCTGCATCACGCTGACCGTCGCGCCGTCCACCTTTGTGACTCGTCCGGCGACGCTTGTGCCGACACCGGCACCGGATGGCCGGGCCGATCCGCCCGCAGCCGGGGTGCCCGAGGCCCCGGTCGCATTACCGGGGCCACCGCCGGGCCGTTGCGCACCGGAACCAGCCGCCGCCGAGCCACCCGCACCGCCACTTTGTGGATTCGCCGCGATGCGCGTTTGGAACTGGCTGCGATCCGTCGAAACCTTGTTGCGACCGGACGTTTCGCCCGCACGATACGCGAGGGAATACGTGCCCACAAACGCAGCAGCGATGACCGCGATAATCAAGACCGTGATGCCACGACGACGCATCTGCCCTCACCTTCCCACGCGTAAGTCAGTCCTCGATCCTCAGTCCTCGTTGTGGCGCTGTCGCGACCGTCGCCGGGAATGGGATCACTTCCGTCCGGGCGGCGAGTTCGGCGGCGGCGGAGCGCGGCTCGACGATCGTTTCATCCGCGCCGAGGTAGCCGTCGCGGATACGCAGCACACGCCGCGTGTACTCCGCGATCTCGGGTTCGTGCGTCACGAACATAATCGTGATACCGAGTTGGAGATTGAGTCGCTGGAAAATGTCCATCACCTCGACCGAGGACTTGGAATCGAGGTTCCCCGTCGGTTCGTCCGCAAGGATCAGCGACGGCGTCGTGACCAGCGACCGTGCGATAGCGACGCGCTGCTGCTGCCCGCCCGACAACTGATTCGGTTTGTGGTCCAGTCGGTCGCCAAGACCCACTGCGTTGAGGGCAGCGACTGCGCGCTGATGGCGTTCGCGCGGCTCGACCCCCGCGTAGAGGAGCGGCAGCGCGACATTATCGAGCGCGGTCGTCCGTTTCAGGAGGTTGAACGACTGGAACACAAAGCCGATCTTCCGATTGCGCACCTGTGCAAGCCGCGTCTCGTCGAAGGTCGCGACATTCTCGCCATCGAGCAGGTATTCGCCGTCCGTCGGCGTATCGAGGCAGCCGAGGATGTTCATCAGCGTGCTCTTGCCGGAGCCGGACGGCCCCATGATCGCGCACAACTCGCCATCGTTGATCGAGAACGAGATGCCTTTCAGGATTTGCAAATCAAATTCGCCGGTCACGTACGATTTGGTCAGATTGCGGATCTCAATCATCCTTATCCTCCTGGCCGCGGAGCGCCGCCGCCCGGTGCACCGCCGGCGCCGGCCTGTGGTAGGACGACCGTATCGCCTTCGTTCAGCCCGCTGATCACCTCGATATTCCGGCCATCGGAAAGTCCGGTGCGGATCGGCACGAGGAACGACGAACCATTGAACGAGACCGTCGCCGAAGCCTGCCCGTTGATTTGCGTAACGGCACGGACCGGGACGGTCAGGACATTCGATCGGGTGGCCGTGACGATTTGCACCGTCGCGTTCGCCCCCGGCCGCACCGCTGCCTGCGTCGGCGCGAGGACGATACGAACCGGGAAGGCCGTGACGTTGGACGTTGTCGTCGCCACCGGATTGACTCGCTGCACCGTCCCTTGCAGCGGCGCCCCCGGCACCGAGTCGAGGGAGATCGTCGCCGCCTGCCCCACCTGCACGGCCGCCGCGTCACTTTCCGACACATTGACGTCAATGTGCAACTCCGAGTCGTCCACCAGGTCGAAGTTCACCGACGAGGATGTGGTCGTCGTCGAACTGCTCGCGCCCGATCCCCCACCAGTGGACTGGCCGGGCACACCGTTCACCTGCGTGAGCACGGCGGCGAACGGCGCGGTCAGGGCGCCCTGATTTACCTTCAGCTGGGCTGCGTCTCGCGCCGCCTTCGCTTGGTCAAGCGTCGCCAGCGCCGTCTCCAGGTCGGTCGGCTTCGCCCCGGCGGTCAGGTCGTTCAGCGTCGCCTGCGCGGAATCTACGTTCGCCTGCGATTGTTGCAGGTCCGTCGCCTTCGGCCCAGCCAGCAGATCGTTGAGCGTTGCCCGAGCTGAGTCAACGCTCGCCTGCGCCTTCGCCACGTCCGTCGCCTTCGGCCCGGCCAAAAGATCGTTCAGCGTCGCTCGCGCCGAGTCAATGTTTGCCTGCGCCTTCGCTACGTCCGTGTCGGTCGGCCCCCGCTTCAGCTTGTCCAGACTCGACTTTGCCTGATCCACCGCCGCTTGCGCTTGCGTCACGTCCTCTTTCGTCGGCCCGGCGATCAGCTTACTGAGCGCCGACTGCGCGTCGTTCACCTGCTGCCGCGCCGTCGCGACGTTGTTGATTTCGGCATTCTTGCTATTCTCGTAGGACAGCCGGTTCTGCTCCTGCGTCTTCTCCGCCTGCTGCTCGGTCAGGAAAGCGCTATCCGCCGTTTGTTTCAGCGTATCCAGCCGTAAGGGTGTGATCGTCGGGGGGGCGACGATCTTCGTGGTCGAGGTCCCCGATGAGGACGAACTACCGCCCGATGCGCCCGGATCAACATTTGTGGACTTCGCCTGCTGGTACGTCGCATTGGCGATGTCGAATTGCCGCTGCGTCGACTTGGTCGCATCGGCGGACTTCTCCCACGTGATCCGCGCCTGCTCCTTGCTGTTCGCGCTGTCCGACTTCACCTTGTCGAGGTTCTGCTGCGCCTGCTGCACCTTGCTCTGCGCCGAGATGACATCCGCCTTGAGCGCGCCGGCGTTCAGGGCGTCGAGCTTCGCCTGCGCGGAGCGCACCGCCGCCTCCGCATTGGCGATGTCCTGCGGGGTCGTCGTGCCGGTGATCGTGGCGTTGTACGCGGCGATCGCCGAGTCGAGGTTGGCGCGCGCGACGGCGATGTCTTTAGGATTGATCGTGGAGACGGCGTTGTAGTTGGCGATCGCCGAATCGAGGTTGGCTTGGGCGACCTGCACATCCTTGGGCAGAACCGTCGCGGTAGCTTGATATTTGGCGCGCGCCGCATCCACGTTCGCCTGAGCGACCTGGATGTCCTTTGGCGTCGCGCCCGCCGCGACCGCGTCATACTTTGCTTGCGCGCTGACGACGTTCGATTGTGCTTGCTGAAGCGAGAGCTGGAGGTCCGACACATCGGCCGTGCCGAGTACATCGCCCGACTTGACGCGCTGGCCGACCGCGACGTTGATTGTCTTGATCGTCTCGCCGTTCGGGAAACTGAGGGTGACCTCTTGCAACGGCTGCACCGTGCCACTCGCACCAATCGTTGTGCGGATCGTGCCGCGCTGCACCTTCGTGGTTTGATCTGCGGACACATTTGTATTTGCGGGTGTTCCCGGAACACCGCACGCGGTAACGGCGACCGCGAGCAACATCATCAGCGCGATCGCCGACGACCGCCGCGCAAAAAGCAGCCGACCCTCCATGTTCACCCCATCCCCCGCTTCATTCTAGCCTGCCGCTGTCGCTCGCGCATCGGTCGCAAATCCCTCTTGCTGCCAATACACATCCATCCGTGCCATCGCACCGACGGTGCTCGGAATCGAAACGGTGAAGGTCGTTCCCGCACCAACCGCGCTTTGAACAGTGATCGCGCCGAGGTGCGCCTCGACGATTTCGCGAACGATCGCCAGGCCGAGGCCGACGTGCTTCCCCTGACCCGTCCGCGACCGCTCAACCTGATAAAACCGCTCGAAGAGCCGCGGCACGTCGTCGGGTGGAATACCCCGGCCTGTGTCCTGTATAACGAACTCGACGCGGTTTGGGCGCGCGGCGCGAGCAAAGAGTCTTATCTCGCCGCCAGCGTCCGTGTACTGTAGGGCATTGTCGAGGAGGTTGACGAGCACCTGCTCCAACCGCCCCGCATCGGCGTTGACGGTGAGGTTATTCGGCGCCGCCCAGTGGACCGCGACCCCCTTCGCCTCACCGAGCCGCGCGTATCGCTTACCGACGTTCTCCACCAACTCATCAACACCAAGTGGCGCGACATCGAGATGGACTGTACCGGATTCGAGGCGAGACAACTCCAACATTTGTTCGACCAATCGGCGCATACGCTGGGATTCCTGCTGGATAATCTGGGCAAGGTCCTGGTACTCGGCAGTATCCGTCACCGTGCCGTCAAGCATCGCCTGCGAAAAACCCTGGATGGACGTGAGCGGCGTTTTCAATTCATGCGACACATTCGCGACCAGATCGCGCTGCGCCTGCTGAGCACGCGAAACATTCGTTGCCATCGTTTGGAAGGCGTTCGCGAGATCGCCGATCTCGTCATCGCTCGATCGCACATTCGCGAGCCGCATCGCGCGGTCGTAGTCGCCGCTCGCCATCGCATGGGCACCCTGTGTAAGGGTCCGCAATCGCGAAGTGAGCGAACGCGACAAGACAAAGGCGATCAAAAGCGATGCGAGCAGCGCGCCGATCACGATCCACTTTAAGCGACCGACGATCACCGCCCATGCGTCACTGAGCGCGTTCCACGGCATCGCAACGATAATATAGGCGGTCGTCTGCGTATCGGCCGTCGTCGCGGGCGACTGCTGGTTCGGGCCACCCGAAGGCCGTCGGCGTTCGACACGGTAGGTCGCCACGGCGAGAGATTGGCCGTCAGGAGCGGTCAATCTACCCTTGTATTCCGGTCGCAACGGTACGCCACGGCTTTCAGAGCGGTTCTCCGGTATCGGCCAGACAGTCCCGACGTACCGATTCTCGCTGTCCGCTTGCACGATACCGCGTGCGTCCGTGTAGATAACGAGAACGTTGTTCGTTTTCTGCTCGTTGAAAAGATTGACGATTTCTGTTGGCGTCAGTTGTGAGAATGGTCGCGCAAGTGCGGCCCCGGCGACGGTTTGGCCAAATGACGAAAGCCGCTCGATCGCATCCTGCCGCTGGTAGTAGCGGATAACGTACGCCGCCGCGCCGCTCGTCGGGATCAGGCACACCGCAATAATCAGGAGAAACGCGAGGCTGAGTTTGCCGCGAATCGTACGCATGATTGCCCTTCTGCGTGCCAGCGTGACAGCGGCCTTAGCCTAGCGCACGCCTGTAAGAAGCGATACATGCTTTTGTAAGAGAAATGTAAAACGCCTCACGCATGACTGCTGATCCAGACACCACCACTACAAACGCTCGGCATCGGACTCAATGCTATCCAATAGAATACCCCCCCTCCGATAATCGCTTTGCGAGGTCATCCGGCCAACTTTGTTTGTATCGTTGAAATACCAAATTCCTTTCGTGCAGAATGCATCAACGAGTCGGTTCGATGTATACATTACGTGTACACGTAATGTATACATAATAAACATCTACGAAAATGCCGGGTAGGATTAGTGCTTCTCCTACCCGGCATCTATTCGTTTACGGAGCGGCAGCATATTCGCGAAGGATTCCTGCGAGAATTTTTACTCCTCGTCGAATTGCCTCGTCATCCGAGAATGAGTACGACAAACGGATGTTCCCGCGCCCCGCGCCATTGAAGTAGCAGCCCGTGCCGGGCAGAAAATCTACCCCGTGGGCGCGAGCCTCTGGCAGCATCGCTACGGAATCACATCCTTCCGGTAGGGTGAGCCAGAGGAAGAAGCCGCCGTTCGGCTCCGTCCATTCGACGCCTTCCGGCATCTCGGCGGTCAATGCCTCGACCATTGTGTCGCGTCGGCTGCGATAGATGTCCACGAGTTCAACAACGTGTGCACGCAACTCACCGGATGCAGCATATTCGGCGGCGACATTCGAGGCGAAGGGGCTGGTGCCGCCATCCGCTTTCAGTTTCGCCATCTTTTCGATCAGCGGGGCGGGGCCGACGCACCAGCCGAGGCGCATCCCCGCCGCCATGATTTTCGAGAATGTGCCGGTGTAGATGACGAGTCCGGCATCATCGAGCGTGACGAGCATCGGGATGCGTTCGCCGGAGAAGCGCAAATCGAAGTACGCGTCATCTTCGAGGATCGCGACGTTATATTCCTTTGCCAGTTCGAGGAGGCGCATCCGCCGGTGGAGCGGCGTCGTCACCCCGGTCGGGTTCTGGAAGGTCGGGATCACATAGATGAACTTCGGCTGCACGCTTTTCGCCCTGAACGCAGCAAGCCGTTGCTCCAGGATGTCCAGCCGCATCCCCTCGTTGTCGAGCGGCACCCCGACGCATGTCGCACGATGTGCGTCGAACATGCGCACGGCGCCTGCCCACGTTGGTTCCTCAGAGATGACGATGTCGCCGGGATTGAGCATCGCGCTACACACAAGGTCAATCGCCTGCGATGCGCCCGCCGTAATCAGGACATTCTCTCGCTTCGCAACGACACCGTTGTCTCGCTCCAACTTCGTGCGCAGTTGGTCAATCAGCCCAGCGTAACCGACCGCCGCACCATATTGGAGTGCCCATTTGCCATTTTTTTCCATCGCGCGGGCGGTCGCCGCCGCAATCGCCGCCGCAGGCAGACTTTCAGGGTCGGGAAACCCACCCGAAAAGGATATTCGGTCTGCGCTGCCCGCCGAGAATGCCTGCGGCGCGCCAGCAGGGAGCGCCTTCGCCTGATCGGAAAAGAGCCGCTCCAGTCGCGTCTCCTGCAGTTGTGCCATCGCTCACTCCTATTTTGATTGCAAAAACCGCCAAGACGCCAAGTGCGCCAAGAGATCAGAGAGGAAGACTGGTCTCTATTTCTCCGATGCTCTTTGTGCCTCTTGGCGTCCTTGGCGTCCTTGGCGTCTTGGCGGTTCAGTCCCGATGCATTTTGCAGGTAGTACCTATGCTGATTCCGCCGCGACAGGATTGCGCAGCACGCCAATCCCTTCGACTTCGATCTCGATCGTATCGCCCGGCTTCATCGGGCCGACGCCGGCCGGTGTGCCCGTGATAATGACATCGCCGGGATCGAGCGTCATTACGCGTGTGATGAAGGCGATCAACTTCGGCACACTGAAAATCATCTGCGATGTGCGCGCGCTTTGCCGCACCTCGCCATTCAAGCGGGACTGAACGGCGAGATCGTCGGCGCGTAGACCGACATTAACCGAGGGGCCGAGGGGCAGAAAGGTGTCAAATCCCTTCGCGCGCGTCCATTGGCCATCTTTCGCTTGCAGGACGCGAGCGGACACATCGTTGCCGCAGGTGAGGCCGAGGATGTACTCATAAGCATCCGCTTCCGCGACCCGTCGTGCCCGCTTGCCGATCACGACGGCGAGTTCCGCCTCGTAGTGGATATTCTCGGTATTCGTCGGCAACTCGATCGTCGCGCCGTTGCCGATCAGTGCACTCTGCGGCTTCATGAAGATGACCGGCTCATCCGGCACATCGCGGTCGCGGCCACCTTCCTTGACATGATCCACGTAGTTCAGTCCCACCGCGATGATCTTTCCGGGGTGGACGGGCGGCAGCAATGTGACGCTGTCGAGCGATCCGACGACGGCGCCCGGTGTCAGGCCGGAAAAGGGGTCACCCGTTGCGGAAAGCACCTGTGTCCCTTCGAGTACGCCGTATTTTGCCCCACCATCGGCCATGTAGCGGACGAACTGCATCGCATCCTCCCAATTTCAAATCGTGTCGTGACAATCGGCGATTTTCGGTCGCGAGGTAGTTTATCATGCACGCGGGCGGCGACGGAACCCCTTTTCACGCAGTACAATCCCACTATCATCCGGCAGGAAGGCCTACCGCCATCAAAATTACGCCGACAAGGCGAAATCGGTTGATATTCTCATGCATCGTCGCACGTCGCAGATCGAGCGGAGGGAGAGGATTATGCTGGCACTCACGGCGGATGATATTCGCGTACTCGTCCCGATGGACGATGCCATCGCCTTGATGAAGGAGGCATTCAGCGCGTTGTCCAATGGAACGGCCGTCGCACCGCTGCGCACACCGATCGAGGTCGCACCGGAGCGTGCCGTCTCGCTCTTTATGCCAGCTGCCGTGCCATCGGTCGGTGGCCTTGGGCTGAAAGTTGTTTCGGTCTTCCCACACAATCCATCACGCGGTCTTCCAACAATTCACGCGCTCGTCTGCCTCATCAACCCGGAAAATGGCGCGCCGCTGGCGATTATGGACGGAACCTACCTGACCGCGCTCCGCACGGGCGCGGTGTCCGGCGCGGCGACGGATCTGATGGCACGCCCGGACACGAGCGTCCTCGCCTTGTTCGGCGCGGGCGCGCAGGCGATCACCCAGGCGGAGGCGGTCTGCGCGGTGCGGCAAATCACGGAAATTCGCCTCGTCGCCCGCTCCCGTGAGAAGGGTGAGGCATTCATCGCGCGCGCACGCGACCAGGCGCCGGGCATCGCCGAACGCGTCCGCATCGTGCTTGATCCCGCCGAGGCGGTGCGCGGCGCGGACATCATCTGCACCGCGACCCCCGCCACCACCGCCCTCTTCGCCGACGGCGATCTTACGCCCGGCACGCACATCAATGCGGTCGGCGCGTACACACCTTTCATGCAGGAAATCCCACCGGAAACCGTCGGACGGTCACGGATCGTCGTGGATCAGCGCGAAGCGGCGTGGGCTGAGGGCGGCGACCT
Organism: Thermomicrobiales bacterium; assembly: GCA_038231255.1. Lineage (GTDB taxonomy): Bacteria > Chloroflexota > Chloroflexia > Thermomicrobiales > JALYUS01 > JALYUS01. Next base: position 14,540 of record JBBRLR010000005.1, read on the forward strand.
CGTGATCGCCCGCGATCTTGGGTTGATTACCGAAGCCGACATCTATGCGGAAATTGGCGAACTGGCGGGCGGCACGAAGTCGGGGCGCTACGCACCGGACGAAATCACCTTCTTCAAATCGGTCGGCAACGCCGTCCAGGACATCGCTGTCGGTCGCCGCGCCGTTGACCGTGCGCGAGAACGCGGCATTGGCCAGACGATCAATTTGTCATGACCCGCAGGTATCCGTATTGCTCCCCTTCCCCAGTGGGGAAGGGGGTGGGGCGGTTAAGCCCTCCTCAGTCCGCCGCGAGCGGCAGTTCCTGACGCTTCGGGCCGTCTATACATCGCTCTTCGAATTCCTCGCGGAACTTGAGAATCATGCTTTGCACCGGCACCGGTGCGGCCTGCCCGAGGCCGCACAATGACAGTTTGATAATCTGGTCGCTCGTATCCATGATCACATCGAGGTCGGCGACGCGCCCTTGCCCGCGCTGGAAGCGGTCGAGGATATCGAGCAACGCCTGCGTGCCGAGGCGGCATGGTGTGCATTTGCCGCACGATTCGTTGCGGTTGAACTCGATCATGAAATGCGCCAGGTCCACCATGCTTGTTTTATCGTCGTACACGACGAATCCGGCGGAGCCGATCAATCCACCGGCCGGCTCAATCCCCTCGAACGTCATCGGCAAATCGAAATCCGCCTCGGTGAGCACGCCTCCGGAGACGCCGCCCGTCTGGATGCCCTTAAATTTGAAGCCGTCGCGCATACCCAGGTGGACTTCATTGAGCAGTTCGCCCGTGGTGACGCCGAAGGGCAACTCACTCATGCCGACGCCCTTGATGTTGCCGCCCATCGTGTAGACCTTGGTACCCTGGCTCTTATCCACACCGATGCTCGCGTACCACGCCCCACCCTTTTCGACGATATGCGGCGCATTGGCAAGCGTCTCGACGTTGTTGACCACCGTCGGCCTCCCCCATAGGCCGTACTCGACCGAGCGCGGCGGCTTCGTGCGTGGCTGGCCGCGCGTGCCCTGGATCGAGTACAGCATCGCCGAGCCTTCGCCGCAGATGTACGCGCCGCCACCGACCCGCACCGTCATGCGCACATTGAAGCCGGAGCCGAGCACATTGTCGCCGATCAGACCAGCCGCTTCCGCTTCGCGCACTGCGTGGCGGAAGTGCCGGATAGCGAGTGGATATTCGCCGCCGATGTAGATATAGCCGCGATCCGCTCCGACCGCATAGCACGCGATCAGGATACCCTCGATCACCTGATGCGGATCGAGTTCGAGCATCTTGCGATCCTTGAAGACATTCGGCTCGCCCTCGTGGGCATTGCAGCAAACGTACTTCGGGTAGCCGACCGACGCACGCGCGCTTTCCCACTTGATCCCCGCCGTGAACCCCGCGCCACCGCGACCGCGCACATTGGAGGTCTTCATTTCGGCGATCACTTCATCTTCGGTCATATCGAAGAGCGCCTTCGCATACGGCGAATACCCGCCGCGTGCCACGTACTCGTCGAGACGGAGCGGGTCAATCAGCCCCGCTTTGCCGAGCACGATCCGCTGCTGCTTGCGCCAGAACGGATCGTCTTTCAAGGGCGAAATACCCTGAAAGAGGCCGGGCCGCTGCTCGTCGGCGGGGCCATCGAAATACGTGCCGAGTGGCCGCGTGACATTGGCGCGATCGTCGCGGATACCGTCGAGGATCGTTGGCACGTCGTCCGTCGTGACGTACCCATACATCACCGCCGGCCAGCCAGCCTTGCGCACCTCGACCACCGGCTCCGCGTAGCAGTTGCCGAAACAGCCGACCTCGCGGATTTCGACATCCATCCCCCGCGCGCCGGTCTGCTCCGTAAATGCCGCGATGACACTCTCGACGCCCTTCGCGCGCGTGCACTCGCTCATCGCGATGCTGATAACCGGGCGATCAACGGCAGCCATCATCCGCTGATAGCGCTCCGTCGCCTCGGCACGATAGTCATTGAAGGCGGCGCGGTCGGCCAATGTCGTTACCGTTGGGGATGGTGCTGCGATATGTCCATTCATGCTTGCGCACCTCCGGTTATCGTGGTCGCGACTGTCGCGTCGTTATCGGTGAGGAGTTCATCTATCAGCAGATTCAATTTTGCGTTGTCCATCTGCGCGTGATACGCGCCGTCCACCATACAGAGCGGCGCCTGGTCGCATGCGCCGAGACAGCCAGGGAAGATCTGCATCGTGATCTGCCCGTCTGGCGTCGTCTCCTTCTCGCCCAAACCCAAACGCGGATAAATCACGTCATCAATCAAGCGCTGCGAGCCGACGACGCGGCAGGCCATCCCGTTGCAGATCAGGAGCACATGCGCGCCGGGCTTCTTGAAGCGGAAGTCGTTGTAAAATGTCATCACACCAAAGACGCGCGTCTCGGAGATGTCGAGATGAGAGGCGATAATGCTGACCGCTTCTTCGGAAACATAGCCGAAGCGCTCCTGCACCTCTTGCAGCGACGGCAAGATCAACTCTTGCGCTTCCTGGTAATCGCGCGGGGTGAAATGCTCGGCCATTACCTGACGCACCCAGTTCAAGTCAATATCTTCGCCGGTGAGTTTGAACATCGTGGCGCTCCTGCCTGCTGGCAACCGTCCTCAGCGACAGGTCGCCCCGTGGAGACAAAGCAACTGGCGGCACGCGGTGCCCCAAATCAAAGTATACGGCGGCACATTTTGCCCGTCAACGCGGGGGAAATCGCCGCACTATTCACGTCCCAACGAGTCGCCATGCTATACTGCGTGCGGTTCGCGCCCTCTGCGGAACCGAAAGGAGCAACACCATGCGCGTCACGGACGGCCTCGCGACCATCCGCGATCGACTCGCGGCGAACAATGCCATCCCGCCGACCCTCACAATGGTTGATAATTACCTCAATCGTGCCCAGGGAACGGATGCCTCCGCTCCATCGCTGACCCAACTCGTCAAGATGTTGATGCGCACGCCCGAGGCGCATAAGAACAGCGGCGTGTACAACGACCTGACGCTGCTCGAAGAGCAGCTCGCCGGCGCGACCGCCATCGCCATCGCCGAACGTGAGCGCGAAGAGGCACGCCCGATGCCGAAAGACAAGAAATTCTACAAGGCCCAGCGCGATAAAGAGCAGGCAGTCAAAGACAAGGTACGCTAATCGCACACCTCAATGTGCAGCCGCGATGGACAGCATCACACAGCCGAAGTACTCTTTTTTCGTGGCGACATCGCTCGCCGCACCGGAACGTACCAGGGAAAGGATTACTCGAATGGCGAAGCACGACCCAGACCAGCAACCCCGCGCCATCACCACCACCGATGCTGGCATCCCCGCCCCGAGCGACGAGTTCTCGCTCTCCGTCGGCGTGGACGGCCCGCTCCTGCTGCAGGACCATTACCTGATCCAGAAGATGGCCCAGTTCAACCGCGAGCGCGTGCCCGAGCGCGTCGTCCACGCCAAGGGCAGCGGCGCCTTCGGTTACTTCGAGGTGACGGCGGACGTGACGCAGTGGACCAGGGCCACCTTCCTCGGTGAGGTCGGCAAGCGCACACCGGTCCTCGCGCGCTTCTCGACCGTTGCAGGCGAGCAGGGCTTCCCCGACACCGTGCGCGACCCGCGCGGCTTCGCACTGAAATTCTACACCGAGGAAGGCAATTACGATCTGGTCGGCAACAACACGCCGATCTTCTTCGTGCGCGACCCGTCCAAGTTCCAGGACTTCATCCACTCTCAGAAGCGGATGAACGCCGACGGGATGCGGAGCAATAACGCACAGTGGGATTTCTGGTCGCTATCGCCCGAGGCGACCCACCAGGTGGCCTTCCTGATGAGCGACCGCGGCACGCCCAAGACGTGGCGCAACATGAACGGCTACGGCAGCCACACCTTCCTGTGGGTGAACGCGGGCGGCGAGCGGTTCTGGGTCAAGTATCATTTCAAGACGGAGCAGGGAATCGCGAACTTCACCGACGCCGAGGCGAAGGCGATGACCGCCGAAGACCCGGACTACCACCGCCGCGACCTGCGCGAGTCAATCGCGCGGGGCGACCACCCTGCGTGGCGGTTGGAGATGCAGATCATGCCGTTCGCGGATGCGGCGGACTACCGCTTCAACCCCTTCGACCTTACGAAGGTCTGGCCGCACAGCGACTACCCGCCGGTCACGGTCGGGCGGCTCGTCTTAGATCGTAACCCGGAAAACTTCTTCGCCGAGATCGAGCAGGCGTCTTTTGAGCCAGCGAACATGGTGCCGGGGATCGGCCCGAGCCCGGACAAGATGCTGCTCGGGCGCCTTTTCAGCTATCCTGACGCGCACCGGTACCGGATCGGCACGAACTACCTGCAGCTGCCTGTCAACCGACCGCATAACGCAGTCAATACCTACAACAAGGACGGCGCGATGCGCTACGAGCACAGCGGTGACCAACCCGTCTACGCACCGAACAGCTACGGCGGGCCAAAGGCGGACGCGGAGCGATACAGCGATCCCGGCTGGCTCGTAGAGTCAGGGGAGCTTATGCGGACGGCGTACCGCCCGCATAGGGAAGACACCGACTTCGTGCAGGTGACGGACTTCTACCGCAACGCGCTCTCGGAGACGGACAGGGCGCACCTCGCGAGCAACATCGTCGGGCACATGGGTGAGCGTGTGGAGCGACCAACACAGGAGCGTGCCATCGCACTCTGGCGGCAAGTGGACGCTGAACTCGGAGCACGGATCGCCAAGGGGCTTGGTCTCGCCACCCGCGAGGTAGTCGCCGCCGAAGCGAGATAGCAGGACTGGAGGAGGTGCGGCATGGGACAGATGCATCCCGTGCCGCCGGGAAAAGTGCCGAAAACTGCTGGTGTCGGCACTACATACGGTGAAAAAGGCTTCGTGAGCGGATTCTGCACTGGGCAGTGGGCTTCCGGTACAGTAAAGTGCCGCAATCAGAATGAAAGCCAGCACGCTGTCGTGGATGAATACTCTTTCGCGGTAGATATGGCGTGATGCCATCGCTATCGCGAAAGAGTATAAGCTTGTTTATATCGCAGAACCCACCATGCTTTAAAGCACAAGCGAAAGACCACGCGACCGGCTCCGTTACGATCCGCCCGTCATCATCGCACCGCGCGATGGCGTTTCGTTGCAGAGATCCATCCGAAAACCACGGATCAGCCGGTCGTAGATGTGGACAACGCGGCTGGCGATCACCGGCCAACCGAAGCGCTGCGCGGTAATCGTCGCTTGTTCGCCCAAATTCTCCCGCAGTTCAGCGTCGGAGAGGATCGTCCGCAATCGCGCCGCGAGGGCATCCGGGTCATTGTGCGGCACGAGATACCCCGTGCGCCCATCGTCTACCGTGAATGCTAATCCACCGGCGCGCGAGGCGACAACGGGTGTGCCACAGGCCATCGCTTCGACCGCGACGAGACCAAACGATTCATAAAATGAGGGGACTGCGACGACATCCGCCGCCCGATAATAGTTTGGCAACTGTGCGTGGGGCACGGAGCCGACAAAATCAATTCGATCAAGGAGTTCCTGCGCGGCGACCCGCGCGATCAGTTTCTCGAAGGCGGGTTCACCTTCCCCGCCGCCGACAAGCAACAAACGCGGCGGCGCGGTCAGCCACATCTCGCGGCGCAGGCCACATAGCGCGTCCACAAGCACATCAATCCCCTTGATCGGATCAATGCGCCCGACGTAGAGGATGACCGGATCACCGGGCGGAATGTCGAGCGCACGCCGCGCCGCCGCCCGGTCGCCGGGCCGGAAGAGCGTCGTGTCCACCCCCGCCGGGACGACGCACACCTTGCCCGGTTCCGCGCGATAGAACCACGTCATCTCTGCTTTCTCCTGCGGATTGAACGCCATCACTGCGTCAACACGATGCATCAGCCGCTGCTCGGCGACGACGCGCTGTGTCGCCTCGTTCTCCGATTCCGACCGCGCGACGTTGTTTTTCGCCTGCGCGAGCGTGTGGAAGGTCATCAGCAAAGGCACGTCCCATCGGCAACAGAGCGCGTCGCCGACGATGCCCGAAAGCCAGTAGTGCGCGTGGATCAGATCGTACGTCCGCTTGTTCTCACGCGACCATGCGTCCACATCCGCCGCGAAGGCCGGCAAATAGGGCACAAGCGACATTTTCTCCACATTGCCGAACGGCCCGCACGGCAGCGCAATGAGCGTAACGCCCGGTTCGAGCAGCGTCACGGTCGGTGCGTCGGCCTCCTCCTGGCGCGTGAAGATGTCCACCCGCGCGCCACGCGCCGCCAACTCGCGCGACAGTTCCCGGACATAGATATTCATGCCGCCCGCGCTCGGCCCGCCGATGCGCGCCAGCGGGCTGGTGTGGACGGCGAGCATCGCGACGCGGCGCACCGTCGAGGGCAATAGAAACGACTGATTCACTGTCATACGATCTCCTCCGCCGTGCGCTCGTCGTCGGTCAAGTCGCGCACATCGGCGGGCAATTGAAACTTCGCTTCCGTCTCGGCGACCGCCCGATCCACAGCGTCGCGATCGTCCGATGCGATGACGCGCCAGATCGGCGTATCGGTCGCACCAAAACGATATTTGTATGCTTCATTGCCGCGCAGGAAATCGCAGAGCGCCAGTCCGCTCTTTGCGGCGTCCTCGATCACCATGCCGGTCAGCACCATGCCGACGCTGATCCGGGCATAGGCCGGATCGAAACCGGAATTGTAGATCAGCGACCGACCATCGGCGACAAAGGTGAACATTGCGGCGACGGGCGCGCCCTCAATATCGAGGAAGTACAGCCGCAGCCATCCCGCGTCCGCCACCGCGCCGGTCATGTCGCGGAAAAATTGCTCCACATCCGGCGTCAGGAATCGTTCTTTATCCGGCGCGCTCAAACGGTGGAGGCGAAAGAAGTCGGGGAGGGCGGCGAGCGCCTCGTCACGCCCGGAAAGGATACGGAGCGTGCCGTTCGGTGCGTCCCGCTCGAAGTTCCGCGCCTTGCGCTTCACCTCGTGCCGCTCTTTCTTCGGCAAACTTCGCAAATAGGCGTCGAATGAGCCACCAAGCCGCACGACCGGGCACACTTCTTCTTGCACGATGCGAACGGTGGTCATCCCCGACAATTGTTCAACGATGGCCGCGTGAGAGGGCGACCATTGCGGCACGCAGTGCAGATCGAGCGCGTCCCAGCATTCCCGGATGCTCGCCAGATGGGCAATCACCGCCGACCAGACGCGCCGGGCATCGCGCTCGCTCGCGACGACGTCGAGGTAATCCGTTACATCCGCGCCGCCCATTAATTGGATCGTGCGACCGAGCGCGGTACGCCGGAGGGCGAGCGGCGCAATGCCAATCACCGCCCCCGTTTCATCTCGCACCGCGAGCAGGAGCGATTCGGCATCACCGCCGAATACCCGGTACCACGCCTCCGTCCAGGCGATGGACTGAAACGGGAGCGGCGTGATCGCCGCAGGCAACAATGCCGCCCACGGTTCGCGAAGCGCGTCGAACGACGCTTCCACGACGTGTAAACTTCCGATCTCCGCTATCGCCCATGCCTGAGTCAACCGCCGCCTCCGACGCGTGCCGTACAAGTCGTCGTGCAACTGAAACGCACGAACGGGGCCACTATTCCCGATTTGCTTCTATCCTTCGGGTTGCAACAGGCCATAGCCGCCATTCCGCCGCCGGTACACGACATTGACGTGGCCCGTCCGCACATTGATAAAAGCGAAAAAGGCGTGACCGAGCAGCTCCATCTGCTCCACCGCCTCGTCCGCATCGAGCGGTTTCGACGAAAATGTCTTGGTGCGCAGGATCGTGGCCTCCGCGACGGTCTCGTCCGCCTCGGCATCCGATTCCATGACGGGCAGGGATGGTTCGCTCTCGTGATGGCCGTGACGACGGCTTTTCCACTTGCTCCGATACCGGACGATCTGCCGTTCCATCTTCGTGGCGACGGCGTCAATCGCCGCGTGAATCTCCGCCGCGTCTTCCTCGGCGCGCAGCAGCGCGAAGTTCGTCGCGATCGTCAGTTGGGCGATGTGATGAACGCCCCCCGTCCGCCGCTGCTCCACGCGCAATTCGAGCGTCGCGTCCGTCACACGGTCGAGGAACCGATCGAGACGGCCAAGTTTACGATCAATGTACCCGTGCAATTCCGGCGAGACAGCAATCTGATGCGGCTTGATGTGCAGTTCCATCGCATACCCCTTGCCCAACCGTCCCGACGACCAGCGAGAGCAAATGGTGACCCCGGAGGGACTCGAACCCCCAACGCGCAGCTTAGGACGCTGCCGGTCTATCCTTTGACCTACGGGGCCAGGTCATACACGAGTATACCATCCGCGCCGCACGATACGTGTTTCCGTTGCGGTTGTGACCGGATGATGACCGCCGCGCCGACCGTCAAGACCGGGAACTACGCCCGCCGCGTGCTGAGTATCGCCCTCAATCGCGCCATCAAGCGGGGCGAGATGTACCGCAATCCCGCCGCCCTCACCGACAACCGCCGCACGGTCAAGCACGAGGCGCAGTTCCTCACCCTGCCTCAGGCGAAGCACCTGCTCGCGAAAGTAAGCAATGATCCGCTCGAAGCGCTCCACAGGGTCGCGCTGGCATTCGGACTGCGCAAGGGCGAAGCGCTCGGACTGCGCTGGATAAACGTTGGCCTCGATACCGCCCGCCTGACCGTTCGCCAGCAGATTCAGCGTTCGCGCGTCACGAAGGGGCCAATCGCGAAAGAAACGAAGAACCATCAGGTGCGCACCGTCGACATGCCCGTGTTCGCGGTCGCTGCACTTCGTCGCCACCGCACGCGCCAGCGGGAAGCACGACTACTGGCAGGATCGCGCTGGCAGGACACGGGATACATCTTCACGTCCACCATCGGCACGCCGATTGACGCGAGCAACCTCAGTGGCAAGTTCCATACGATGCTGACGGATGCCGAACTCCCCCGCTTGCGCTGGCACGAGTTGCGGCACAGCGCGGCGTCGCTCGTGCTCGGACAGGGCGCGTCAATGCAGGAAGTACAGGCGATGATGGGCCACTCGCAGATCAGCGTGACGATGGATTACTACGCCCATCTGATGCCCGGTGCGCTGCGCGGCGTCGCGGATCGCATGGATGCGGCGTTCGCGACGGGCACGGAATAGGGGCGTTTTCGCCGGGTTGCAGTATAGGTTGCAGTATAAACGCCGAAACGGGGAGTAAGCACCATCGCTCCCCGTTCATTGTGCCAAGTATAGCAAGGGAAAGAGTGGTGAGCCGCACTGGACTTGAACCAGTAACCCGCTGATTAAGAGTCAGCTGCTCTGCCAATTGAGCTAGCGGCCCACATGTGCGTTGTTTGGCGGAAGCGACGGGATTCGAACCCGCGATCTCTGCCTTGACAGGGCAGCGCTTTAAGCCACTAAGCTACGCCTCCGCGACGCTGCACTACCTTACGGCACGAACGCCCCGCTGTCAAGGATGTTTCCCGCGCGATCTTTCCCCGCCATTTCGATGCAGAAAAGCGGCTTGCGGAAGTAGTACATGCGTGCGATACTTGGGTGTCCGTTCACGTAGGGGAGAACGTGCGAGATGTCTGTTTCCGGCAATACAATCACCCTCGGTGGGCAACTGACAGACGCGCTGGCATCACTGCGCGCCGGTGGCCTTCCCTTTGTCGCGACGCCCGCTGCGGTGCGGCTCGAACATGACCTCGTACCGTTCGGCGGCGACGATCTGCGCGAGCGCGGCGGGCAGAGCATCAAACACCATGAGGGGCCGTCGCTCTCGATCATGCCGATTCCGACTTTTCACAATTCCGACTGGCGCGTCCGCTACTTCCTCGATGGCGTGCAACGGACATTGCCCATCGGCTGGTGCGGCATGAACGCGCTGGCGCTCGTCGTCGTCGTCGCGGGGGTGATCGAGCGGCGGCCGCAGGATGGCGTCTTTCGCGCCGTCCCCGGCATGACGCGCGTCGCCAGCACGGTGATCATCGCCTCCGTCACTGACGACGCGCACACCGATGATCTGTTCGATGCCTTTCGGCGGACGGGGCTTGATGTGCAGACCGCCGACAACCCGATGGCCACCGCGCCGCACGACGGGGATTTCATCGCCCTGCAATCGCGCATCCGGCCCGTCGTCGGCGCGGTGCGCGAGATGTGCGAGTACGCCGCCCTCAAATCGTGGGACGAGCGCACCGACGGCAGCGAGGGCTGGCTGATCATGGACGGCTCGCTGACCCGCGCCGACATCGGCAACGCGGTCGGGCTGATTAAGCGGCACAGCCGGTTCGACCTGACGAACCCCGAGATGACGGCGCTCCTGCACATGCCGGTCGGCCACCGGAGCAGCGCCTTCCAGCGCGAGGTGAGCGGCGGCTTGCGGCCGGTCACCTGGTATCTGCGCCTGCACGAAGCGACCGGCGCCGATCCGCTCTTCGGCCTCGCGCGCATCGAAGCGCCGTCACAGATCGGCGTGCCTGGCGATCTGGAGGCGCTCTCGCACCTGATTTTCTCGGAACGTACGCCGCGCGCGACGAACGATGACCGCTGGCCGACGCTGCTCTACCCGATCCACATCGCCGAGCGCATCCTGAAAGTGAAACTGGAGCGCGCGCTCCTCGGGGTGCCCGCCGCGCTCCGACGGTATCTGCGGGAGGTCGCCTGATGGATGCACCGTCGCTCGTCGCCCACTTCGACGCCCTGATTGACACGCGCACCGGGCCAATTGGGCGCGTCGTCACCAGCGAAAGGAATCCCGCCGCAGCGCACGAGTTCTCCTTCTGGACCGCCGACGCGCCTGCCGCCGCGCTCGCCCTCGACATCGGGCACATCGTCGTCGCCTTCAGCGAAGAAGCGGCGGTGATCGGCATCCTCGACGAGCCGCAGCGATACGGGGACCTCGGAACCTTCCTCGACGACTACTTCGATTACCAGGGCGAGGACGACATCGGCGCGGCACTCGCCTCGACACGGCCCGAAATCCTCGTCTTCACTTGCCGCGTGCTGGCGTCGCGCCATCTGCGCGACGATGTCCGCTCGCGCCGCCCGCCCCGCAGCGGCCCCGTCTACTACGCGACGCCCGACGCGATCCGCCTCGCCCTCGGCAAGGAAGGCTACAGCGGCACGGCGATCCCGGTCCTGCTGCATCGTAACGGTAATGCGGCGCGCGACGACGCGGGCAACGAGATATTCGAGGAGACGACCGACGGCGACACCCGGCTCGTCTTCCAGCACACGCCCGTGGATGTGGACAGCGATTACCTGCTCGGCCCCGAAGCCGGCCACGCGAACTGGACGGGCCAGTCCGGCCTCGCGACGAAGACCAGCCACGCCCTTTTTGTCATCAGCAGCGTCTTCCAGAAGTCGCCGCATTCGGTCGCCGCGCTGATGTTCAATGTCAAGGGGCCGGACCTCCTCTGGCTCGATAAGGCCGCGTACGTCCCGCCCGATGAAGAGGAGCGATTGGCGGCGCGCGGCGTCAAATTGCCCTCGCCGCTCGACCGTTTAATGTACGAGAAGATGGCGATGTCGGCCGCGCCGTTCGACAAGTTGCGCATCTTCGCCCCCTACAAACCGGGTGGCGAGCCGCACAACGAGCATGGCGATCAGATCAACCTCGACGGCACGTTCGATCATGCCGCGCTCAACACGCTCCGCACCGCGCGGCACGAGACGGAGTGCGTCTATCCGATCCTTTGGAACTTGCAGCAGGTGCTGCGCTACCCGCATCGCGTCTTCGAGGGCGCCGATCTGGACGACAAGTTGTTCGGCTTCCTGTCCGAACTGCGCGAGCAGCGCGTCCAGACCGTCAAGGGGTTCGAGGCGAAGATGCGCGAGATCATGGAATACCTGAACACCGAGGACGACGACACCGGCAAGAAGCCGCAATCGTGGAACGACCACCACCGCTTCACGATCCTCAAGGCGAAGAATCGCATCCAGAACCTAACGACGAAGTGCGGCGGCCTGCTCGCGCGCAACCTCGTCAACTACGGCGATTTGCCCGAGTGCGACGGCCCGCTTGCCGATCGCGAGTTGCGCGTCATTGACATCGCGAACTGCAACACGACGGTGCAGGAATTGCTCGTCAGTGCGACAATACAGCGGATTTGGGAGCGGGCGGAGCGGTCCGAATTGGGCGTGGAGAAGGTCATCATCTTCGTGGACGAACTGAACAAGTACGCCCCCGGCGGCGGTCGCGGCGGGTTGCGCGACACGCTCGTGGACATCGCGGCGCGCGGTCGGCACCTCAATGTCGTCTTGTTCGGCGCGGAGCAGTTCCGCTCCAAAGTGGACGATGAAGTGGTCGGCAATGCCGCGACCTCGTTCTATGGCCGGATCGGCGATGAGGAGATCATCAGCCCCTCCTACCGCGCTTTCACCGAGTCCACCCGGGCCGAACTGCTGCGCGTGCCGAAGGGGACGCTGCTGATGCGCCACGCGCATATCCCCGTGCCGGTATTCGGCGTCTTCCCTCGCCCGCCCGCGCTGGCGGGTAACGACGCCCAGAAGGTGTACGGCGCGTCGGCCCACTTCGGCCCGGAGGAATCGGTCTACCGCGTGCTGCGTGATATGTCGCAACGCGTGAACGTGACCGAGCCGACGCTGTCGCAGGTAAAAACCGTGCTCGCCGAGCACGATCTGACGAGTGCGCAATGCGACACCGTTGTGGAGCAGGTTCGGCGAACCTATCGGCACGGTTCGCGCTCGACGCCCTGGCAGTATTTCTGCAGCACGATCACGAAGAATGGCATCTGAAGGTAGGCAACGATCACATGACCGACGCACCACTTCGCATCGCACATTTCGCGGACACCCATCTCGGCTTCAGCGCGCTCACCCGCCTCTGCCCGACGACCGGCCGCAATCAGCGCGCCGTGGACATCGAGGGCGCGTTCGCGGCGGCGATTGATTCCATCATCGCCGCAGGCGATATTGATCTCGTCCTCCACGCCGGCGATGTGTTCCATCACAGCCGGCCGCCGATGCAGACGCTGATCTTTTTCGTCCAGCAGATGCGCCGCCTGGAGGCCGCCGGTATCCCGACGATCGTTATCGGCGGCAACCACGACACGCCGCGCCTGCGCAATGCGGGGAGCGTCCTCGATCTCTGCGCCGTCGCCTGCCGCAGTGTCCAGTTTGCCACCGGATATGACTGGGAGCGGTTTCCGCTTGTCCTCGGTGGTCGCAAGGTCGTCGTCACTGCCGTGCCGCACGGCGCGTTCACGAATGAGCAGCCGCCCAACGCGATGCTGACCGACGAGAGCGCGATCAACCTGCTCGTCGCGCACGGTTCGTTCGACCTCGCCGTTTTGCACGACCGCCGGGGTGGCGCGGACGAAATCGAGGACACGCTGCTCGATCCGCGCTACGACTACATCGCCCTCGGCCACTGGCATATCGAGGAGCGCAAGCGCGCCAATGTCTTCTACAGCGGCAGCACCGAGCGCATCGGCCTCTCCGACCTCGCGGCGAAGCCCGGCTATCTCCGTGTCCTCGTCGGTGGCGACGGGCCGGAAGTCGAGCACGTCCCCCTCCCCGCGCGCGACCACCTTTCCCTCCCGATTGTCCACGGCGAGGAGTTGAGCGCGGACGCGATTGTCGCTCAAGTCGTGCGCCTCCTCGAACGCGAGCCGGCGGCGCGCCGGGCGGAAGCAATGGTGCTCTGCGGCGTCCGCGACACCGCCCTCGGCGTGGATCGGGAAGTCGTGCGGCTGCTGCGCGGGCTGGAAATCGTCAAGGAATGCTGGGCGTTCGTGCCGGATGTTCGCGCCGTCCGCGCGCCCGGCGCGCTGGTCGAGGAAGCAAGCCCCATTGGCCAGTTGCTCGACGAGTTCGGCGAATTCGTCGCCGCCCGCGCCGCCAACGGTGTCTACGAGCCGGGCTTCGCCGCAACCTTCCGCGAGACGGGGCGCACGCTGCTCGAAGAAGCGCTGCGCGGCGATGACGAGGCGCACCCGGTCTCCATCGCGCCCGAACCCGTCGCGGCGGGAGATGCGGCATGATCCTCCAGCGGCTGAAGATCGAGAACTTCAAGCGCCTGCGCGAGGTGGACATCGAGTTCCCCTCGATCGGCATCATCGGCGTCGTCGGCACCAACGGCGCGGGCAAGAGCACGCTTTTCGAGGCGATGCTCTGGGCGCTCTTCCGGCCCAATGCCATCGGTGTGGATAACCGCGATGTCGTCCCCCGCCGCAGCGTCGGGCTGACGACCAAGGTCGAACTGACCGTCGAAACGGGCGACAACGTCTACACGATCGCGCGCAGCCTGCGCATCACCGCCGGGGGCAGCCAGCGCGTCGAGGCGAGCATCTTTCGCGGCGACGAAACCGATCCCGTCGTCACCGGCGCCAATCCCGTTTCCGACTACATCCGCACGACGCTGCTGCGGATGACGCCGCAGTCCTTCACGACGACGTTTTTCACACGGCAGAAGGAACTCGCCTTTTTCGGCGATGTCGGCGACACCGAGCGGCGCAAGGAGATGCAGCGCCTGCTTGATCTGGATGCCATCGAGCGCGCGCAGGGGAAACTGCGCGAGGAGCGCACGCGCGAGCGGCACACCCTCACCGCCCGAACCAGCCAACTCGCCGACGAGACCGGCGCGCGCGATCTCGACACGGAATTGGCGGTCGCGCGCACCGCTGAAGACGCGGCGACCGCGACCGTCGTCAGCCTACAAGCGGAATTCGACACGTGCAGCGAGCGGTACGAAACGGCGGCGGCGCAGCGTGATACGATGCGCGCCGTGCAGCGCCAGTTCGACGCGCTGGCGACCGAGCGGCAGGCGGCGACGGCGCGCAAGAGCGCCGCCGAGACCACCCGCGATGATGCACTCCGACGGATTGCGGCGTTGCAGGCACGCGCGGAGCGCGCGGCGGAGATCGCGCCCCTGCTCGCGTCGGCAGACGCGACGGATCGCGCGCTGGCGGTCGCCGAGATCGCGGCGGCGCACGCGCAGCGCGTTGTGGAGAGCACGCGCGACTTACGAGAGTCCGAAAACCGGGCCACACAGTTAAGCGCATCCGCCGATGCGACGATCGCCGACCTCGATGCATTGCGCGATTTGCTTTTCGACTGGGACACACTCGACGCGGAGCCGCCAGGGGTACGGCGGGCGCGGATGCTCGCCGCGAAACTGACCGCCGCCGCCCCTTTCGCCATCGAGCGGGTCAAGGAGCGGGACCAACTGCGCGCCCTGATGCGCGTCGCCGAGGACGCCGCGCGCGCCGCCGACGAGGCGAAGACGCGGGCGAACAAGCGCGCCGAACTTGACGCCCGCCTCGCGGTCGTCATCGCCGGTGACGACCCTGCGCCGCGCGTCGCCGACCTCGAGCGGCAGGAGCGCGGTTTCACCGAGGAATTCACCCGACTGGAGACCGAACGCACCGCGTTGCGCACCGAACATGCCAAGTACGCCACGCTGCTCAAACGCTGGCAAGCGGCGGAACCGGATGCCGCTTGCCCGACCTGCGGTCGCCCGTTCACCGAGGACGATGCGGACACCATGTTCGCGTCGCTCCAGCGTTCGATGGATACCTGCACCGTGCAAGGGAAACGCGTTGGCGCGCGCCTCGAAGAAGCGCGGACAACAGGGCGCACCGTCAGCGGCGCACTCCAGATAGAACGGGATCGTCTGCGGCAGGCGGAGACGTTCATCGCGCAGCGCGAGCGGGCCGTGGCCGAGGAGCGGGATGCCGCAGAGCGTGCGTCGCGTGCCGACGAACGGCTGAAAGCCGCGCTCGCCGAAGCCGGGCGGCGCAAGCCGCCGACGGAGCAGGATGTCACCGGCCTTGAAGCCGAACTGTCGCTGCTCGAACGCGCCGCGAATGCCGTCGGTCCCGCGAACCGTCTCGCGTCGGAGATCGAGAAAATCGCCGCCCAAATCGCCGCGCAACGCGAGGCGCTTGTCGCCCTCGGTCCGGCGACATACGACGCGGCGCGGCACGAGGAATTGCGGCAAGATCGGGTGCGCCTCGTCGCCTTGCAAACGGAGACCGCGCGCATCACCGAAGAACTGCGCGCCCTCCCCGCCGAGGAAGAACGGCAATCGGCGGCGCGCAGCGCCATCGGGGAATGCGACGACAGCATTGCGCGGACGACGGGCGCGCAGGCCGCGCTCGGTTTCAACCCCGATGCAATCGTCGCGGCCGAAGCCGAAACGGTGGTGGCGGCGGAAATCGCCAATCAGGTGCAGAGCGCGCTCGCCGATGCGCGCGTCACCGTCGCAAACGCCCAGCATGTGGTGCAACGCATCGAAGCGGAGCAAACGCGGCTTGCCGTCCTGCGCACCGACGTCAGTCGCCTCGGTGCATCGGTGGCGCAATACAATCTGATGGACGACGGTTTTACCGACTTTTCCGTCGCCCTCGCTGCCCGCATCCAGCCGAAGTTGGGCGAATACGCGAGCGACCTGATTGATCGGATGTCGAATGGCCGGTATAACCGCCTCGCTTTCGACACGAACTATACGCCCGCGCTCTACGACGGCGAGTTGGAGAAGTTTCCCGTGGAGAAATTTTCCGGCGGCGAGCGTGATATCGCCGCGCTGGCGGCGCGCATTGCCCTTTCGCAATTGCTCGCGGCGCGCGGTGGCCATGAGATCGGTTTCATGGTACTCGACGAGGTCTTCGGCTCGCTCGACGCGGAGCGGCGGACGCTCGTCCTCGAAGCGCTCGCGGCGATGGGCGACATCGTGCCGCAGCTCTTCATCGTCAGCCATGTGGACGATGTGCGCATGTCGCCGCTGATGAACGAAGTCTGGACAGTCGCCACGCAACCGGACGGCACGAGCGCCGTGCTCCGCCGCGACGCCGCCGATCTCCTGCTCAGCGCGTCCGCGTTCGCCGCGATGTAGCCTCTGCATCCAGCCCTCTTGCCGCCGCAGTGATCCATACGAAGCCTTTAGCCGCGGAAATATCTACGAACGCAGGCCTCAGCCTGCGTCGTTGGCACCGGACTACGGTGTCAGGGTTCGTAACTCCACCCGAGTCCTGTATTCGCGCTGCCCTGGTGCACACAAAAAGAGAGGGCCAATTCGTCAGTCGTATCGGGCCGCCTCGGTGCCGGTGCTGCGTCTCGCGATGCCGGAAACCCTTGAGGGTGGTGCGCTTTGCGGCTACAAGCCCGCGCATCCGGTCTGCATCGGATCGTTTCACTGGCTGCGCGCCACCGGCAGCGGATGCTGCGTAGGCGCGACTCCGGGAGCATCACTCGTAGTGGGGCCGACGGGCTACCTCTCTGTACAGGTACAATAGCGTTCGCAGCATATTCTGTCAACTTCGTGAAGTATCGCACGAAAGGTCTATGCATTGCGCGCGGAGCCGCTTGCGACGTACAATCACGGCGGCGCTTTGCCGCGCGCCCCTGTAGCTCAGTGGACAGAGCGAGGGCCTTCTAATCCCTAGGTCGCAGGTTCGAGCCCTGCCAGGGGCGCCACATTTTCTCCGCAAGAGCCGGGAGCAACCGCATGGTTGAAAAGACGCTGTACGCGCGCGACATCGAAGCGAACATGAGTGTGGACACAACCTTTCTCGTCCGCAGCGCCGAGCGGAAGATGACCAAACCGAACAAGTTTGGCGATTCCAAGCCGTTCCTTTCGCTCGAACTCGCGGATCGCACGGGGGTCGTGCCGGGGCGCGTCTGGTCGGAAAACTTGCCCTTTGTCGAGAGCGTCCTCGTCCGCGATGCCGTCGTCCAGGTAATCGGCACGACACAGGCGTACGGAAACGAAATCTCGCTAATCGTTTCCGATGCCACCCTCATCGAGGGCGCAGATTTGACGGAATATGTCCCCTCATCCCCCCGCGATCATCGGCAGATGGTCGCGGAGTACGCGGGGCTGGCGGAAACGGTCGCGAATCGCGAGTTGCACCACCTACTCAGCATCTTCATGGCGTCGGCATTTTTCGAGGAGTTCGCGCGCGCGCCCGCCGCGCACGTCGAGGCGTATGCGTACCTCGGCGGCTTGTTGGAGCACTCGTTGAATGTCGCGCAACTCGCCCTCGCTGTCGCGACGACGCGCACCGATGTAGACGCCGACCTGCTCCTCACGGCGGCCCTGCTCCACGACATCGGTAAGGTGGATGCCTTCGAACCGCTCACCTTCGCGCAGTCCATCGAGGGTCAACTGCTCGATTCGTCCACGCTCTCCCTGATCCGCCTCGACCGCCTCGTGGACGAAGCGGGGGGGCTGGCCGACGAGCCGCGTCGGCGGCTGTACCACGCGGTCGCGACGCACGAGCAGCGCGGATTCACCGGCGCGCCGCCGCAAACCGCCGAAGCGGTCGTCTTGCAGGCATGCAACCAACTCGACACGACGCTGGCGGCGGCCGCACGTTCCGGCGCGGGCGAAGGGCCGTGGTCCGACACCGTCCGGTCGCTCCGACGGCGGTTCTACCGCGGCACGACGGAACCGGACATCGTGCCGCCCCGTCCGGTCGTGGCGGCGCCTGCGGCAGTCGAGCAGCCACGCTCGATCTGGGACGAACCGGCGTCGGACGACCTCGACGCCGAAATTCCCTTCTAGCGATGCCGACGATTACGCTACGCCACTTCGCTATCATCCGCGAAACCGTGGGGGCGGAGACCGAAACCCGGACGGTTTCCGAGGGAACCACGGCGGCCGATGTCGCGGCGGCATTGAGCGCCGAGTACCCCCGCATCGCCGGACTGCTTCGCGCCTCGCCGGTGATGGTCAATGCTGCCTATGCCGAGCTGGACAAGCCCCTGGAAGAGGGCGACGAGATCGCCTTCATCCCGCCCGTCGCCGGTGGTAACGACGCCGATGCGCGCTACGCCGTGGTCGAAACACCGCTGGTGGCGGATGCGGTCGCGGCACTCGTCGCGGTCCCGGCGGCGGGTGCGATTGTCACGTTCGTCGGCACCGTCCGCAATCATGCGCGGGGTCGCGCCGTCCTTTGGCTCGATTACGAAGCCTTTGCCGCCGGATGCTTGCCTATTTTCGTGCAGATTGCCGGGGAAATGCGGGAGCGGTGGGCGGTGCTCGATGTCGCGATCCACCACCGGGTCGGCCACCTTGCTGTTGGGGATGCGAGTGTGGTGATCGCCGTCGCATCGGCGCATCGGCACGACGCCTTCGCGGCGAGCGAGTACGCGATTGACCGACTGAAGGAACTCGCGCCGATCTGGAAAAAAGAGGCGTACGCGGACGGCGAGATCTGGATTGGCGCCGAGGCGGCGTACCAGACGTTGCCCGACCGGCGCGCGCATTGACACATCACTGTTTCTGGCAGTACAAACACCCGTATGTTCGGTGATCCTGCGGATGCTCGCGGGCACGGGAGGCGGCGTGTTGTCTGCGTCGTGGATGGATGCGACCAGCGAATGCAGGAACTATTGGCGCTGAAATTCAGTTACCATTAGAGGCGAAGAAGCATCGTGACGCGACGGCAGTTCGGAGGACAGGCGTGAGTGAAGCGGTAGGGAACGGGACCTCACCGAACCGCGAGTATCATCTCTGGGTGGGGGCACGGACCGATACCGGGCGTGTTCGGGCGAATAATCAGGACGCGATCGGCACCTGGCAGGACTTGCCGCAGACGATCCCGTTCAGCGAGAGCGGCTACCTTTTCGCGGTCGCGGACGGTGTCGGCGGCAACGAGCAGGGGGAAGTCGCTAGCGCGCTCGCCATCGAGACGCTCTTGCACACCTATTATGGCGGCGACACTGCGGATGTACCGACAGCACTGAAACGCGCCGTCCGGCTGGCGAACGAAGCAGTCTACGAGCGCGGCCTCAGCCAGAGCGAGGAGCGCGCGATGGGTACGACGCTTGTCGTTGGCGTGATTCGCGGCACGACGCTCGTCGTCGGCAATGTCGGAGATAGTCGTGCGTATCTCTCGCGTGGCAGAAGCCAGATCGCACCGATCTCTAAGGATCACTCCCTCGTCGCCGAGGCGGTTCGCGCCGGACAAATGACGCCGGACCAGGCGAAAAACAGCCGTCAGCGCAACGTCATCACGCGCGCCCTTGGCCAGCGTCAGAAGGTGGACGTAGACATTTTCGAAGTGGACCTGATGGCGGACGATATCGTGCTGCTCTGCTCCGACGGCCTGCACGGCATCGTCGAGGACGCCGAGATGAAGCAGGTCGTCCAGGCGTTACCGCCCGATCAGGCGGCGAACGAACTGATTGATCTCGCGAACAATCGAAATGCGTCGGACAATGTCTCCGTCGTGATTGTCAAGGCGACGCGCGAGTCGGCCGCACTCTCCGCGCCCGCCGCGCCGCCGATGATCCTTTCGGACGCGGCGACCGAGCGCGTGCCCATCGTGCCGACGAAGGGCGGCCTGCCCATCGCCGCGCTGATCGGCATCGTCGTCGCGTTGATCGCTGTTATCGCGGTGATCGTCCTTGTGTTCCTGTTCCGTTAGGAGGGGCGCGTGCTGCTCTCGGACCGCCGCATCCGTCAAGCGATGGACGCCGGTAACATCGTGATCGAACCATTCGAGCCGCGCCAACTCGGCACGAATTCCTACGATGTACGGCTCGGCGAATTTTATTTCGAGCCGAACCGCAACATGCAGACGGTCAGTTTCCTGTCCGAGGAGCAAACCAAAAAGTTCTGGGGCGAGCCGATCCGCGCAACCAGCGTCATTCTCGTGCGTCCGGGCGACACAATCCTCGCGCACACGCTCGAAATCGTCGGCGGCCGTAACGGTTTCACAACCTCGATGCGCGCCCGTTCCAGCATTGGTCGCTCGTGCATGAGTGTCTGCAAGTGTGCGGGCGTCGGCGATGTCGGCTATATCGCGCGCTGGACGATGGAGATCACCAACCACTCGCACGCGACGATTGAGTTGCCCGTTGGCCTGCGTGTCGCGCAGATCCTCTTTTACGAGGTCGGTGAGACGGACAAGCATTATGCCGGTAAATATGGTCAGAGTGCCGAATGGTCGCCCTACGAAATGCTGCCGCGCCTTTATAACGACTGGGATAAGCAACCCGACAAGCCGACGCAGGGCGAATAGGAGGCATCCATGCTCGCCGCTGTCCGTGGCGTGGTCGTCGGCGTGCTCCCCGATGGCATTTACCTCGAAGTTGGCCCGATCACCCTCCAGATTTCCGTCTCGCATACGACGCTCGGCGCACTCCCGCGCGACGGCACGCCCATCCGGCTCGTCACGCATCTCTATTTGCGCGAGGATCAGATGGCCCTCTACGGCTTCACGACCGAGACGGAACTTGGGCTGTTTCGCCTGCTGCTCGGCGTGACCGGCGTCGGGCCGAAGGTCGCGCTCAACGTCTGCGGCGCGGGCGAGTCGGACATCGTGCTGCAAACGATTGCCGCCGGTGACATCGATGCCCTGGCGCGCATACCGGGTATCGGCAAGAAAACCGCCGCTCGCCTCGTCCTCGAACTGCGCGGGAAATTAGATACGCTCATCGGTGGCGCGCTGCCGGTGAGCACCGGGCCGTCATCGCAACAGCGCGACGATGGCACCGAAGTAATCGCCGCGCTCCAGGCGCTGGGCTACTCGGCGACCGAAGCCTACACCGCCATCCGCGATGCGGAGATCGCGGATGGCATGACCGTCGAGGAGCGCGTTCTTGCGGCGCTCCGTCAGATGGGGCAAAAACGGTAGTATGGATTCCAAGCCGCTGACTCATGCGCTGGAGTAGGCATCAGTTGCAAGAAACGCGGTCATGCCGAGCCGCACCGATCATTTGTCTGTCGTCGGTGACATCAAGGCATTATTCACCGCCGACGTGAGCGCGCCGGAACTGACGGGCTTGGTGAGGAAATAGGTCGCGCCCGCTTCCATTGCCCGATCCTGATCCGATCCCTCCCCCCGCGCCGTCAGGACGATGATCGGCAACGCTTTACCCGTCGGCAGCGCGCGAATCTGACGCGTTAGTTCGATGCCGTCAAGCACCGGCATCATCAGGTCGGTGATCAGCACGTCGGGCACCTGCGTCTCCATGCGGGTCAGGGCGCTGACGGGGCTTGTTTCCGTCTCGACCGCGTGACCGTACCGCTCCAGAATAAGCCGACAAACACGCAGGTTGACCGGGTTATCGTCTACGACCAGCACCTTCGCCACGCGGCCCCCATTCACCCCATACACTACGCGCCGATGGAACTCACGGCCGTCTGCACATCCGGCGTAATATCGAACGCGCGGTCGAGCATCGTCAGTGTCAACACCTGGCGCACATTTGGCTGCACCGCCGCCAGGCGAAACTGTTTCCCTTGCGCCCGGAAAGTCTTCAGCCCCGAGATGAGCGACGCGAGGCCGGACGAGTCTATGAACGAAACTTTCCCGAGATCCACGACCGCGTGGTACTCGCCCGTGCCGTACTCACGAAAGGCCTCTTTTGCGTGTGGCGCGGACAGTGCGTCGAGCTGCCCGTCCATCGCGATGATCGCGATGCCCTCTTCAACCGTGACGGTGACATCCATCTCGTCGTCCTACTTTCCTGTGAAGCGCTTTTCCAGGCGCCAATGATTGCGCCCATCGGCCTGATCGTAGGTTACATCGTCAACACACTGCTGGATAATGAATGAACCGTACCCGCCTTCAGCGAGGTCTGCCAAATCGGGCAGTTTCGGTGTCTTTTTCTCGTACGCGTTGCCGGTGTCGAAGAATTCGAGGATCACGACATCGTCCACGCCGTGTCCGCGTATCTCGACAGCGCCGGGCGTGCGGTCGCGATATGCGTGCTTGATGATATTCGTCGCCAGTTCGGACACTGCCAATTGCAACTGGTAGACCTGCTCCTCGAACGCTTCCGAGCCGAGCACGTCAACGCAGAATGCTTGCACCGTGTGGCGCACGGCGGTCAGATAATGCAACGATGCGGGAAACACAAACGTAAACTCGCGTGCGGGCATCGGTTCACGCCTCCGCTTTTAGAATTAGGAGTGTAATATCGTCGCGCTGGACCGGGGCAAATGCCCGCACTTGCGCGAGAATCGTGTCGCGAATTCGGCCTGGCTCCTGATCGGCGCACTCGGCGAGGAGGGTGCGTAAGCGGTCGTCCCCGAACAATTCTCCATCTGGAGCGGCCGCTTCGGTCACGCCGTCTGTGTAAAAGAGCAGCAAATCGCCCGCATCGAGCGTCACCGCCGCATTGTCTACACCGATACCAATATCCACACCGAGCGGCAACCCCGTCGCACCGAGCGCTTCCAGTTTCCGCTCGCCGCTGCACCATCGGAGAATCGCCGTGTGCCCAGCATTCGCATACTCCAGACGGCGCGTGCGCGGGTCGTACGTCGCGAGGATGCAGGTGACGAACGAATCAATGCGCGACAGTTCATCCTGAACGAATCCCTGCACTGACCGGAGCGCATCGGCGGGCGATGCGACATGCCGCATCTCCGCGCGCATCGCGCTCAAACAGACCGTCGTGATGAGCGCGGCCGCGACGCCCTTCCCCGCGACATCGCCGATGGCCAGCGCCAATACGTCGTCATCTTCGGCCCGATCATCGGGATGCGTATAAAAGTCACCACCAACCTCGCTCGCCGGGACCATCGTCGCGACGAGTGAGACCCGTGGCCGCTCCGGGAACGAACCAGGGAGCAGTGCAGTCTGAATCTGGGCCGCCAACTCCAGATCGCGGGCAAGTCGGCTGCGGCGAATTTGTTCTTCCTGGAGCGCGAACTGCCCGGCGATGGCAATCGTCTGCTCCGCCACCGCCTGCATCAGTTTCCGGTTCCCAGCAGTGAAACCATCGAGTTTCGTCGCGCCGAAACAGGCCGCGCTCGCCGTTCCTTGCGGCGTGACGATCGGTGCAACGACGATGCTCGTGACCGCATCCGCAGCAGCATTGACCGTCGCCGCGACCGCCGCCGTATCGTTGGCGACGAGCGGGCGATCCGCGCGCGTCACCGCACGATGCGCGGCGATGATGAAATCTTCGTCGGGTGTCACGCCGTCCACGAGCACGAGAAGCGGCTTTTCCGCTTGCTCGACGACGATCGCGCCGCCATCGGCCCCGATGATGTGGCGCGCCTGTCCGAGCAGGGCGGTGAGCGCCTCGGCGAGCGTCGACGTCGTCGAGAGCATCCGCGCGATTTCGTACAAGAATGTCAGTTGATCGTACGAGTCCACCAACTCGTCGGTCATCGTGTCCAGTTCGGTCTCCATCGCCAGGGAATCGCCGATCAGTCCGGCGATAGATCGCAGCAGGGATTCGTGCCCTTCGTCCGCCGACGCACTGCCGAGGCGTGCGAAGGTTTGCCCCCCACCGGCGATAGGCACCGCGATCCCACGCATCGCCACGTCCGCGCCCTCGACGCGCAGTGAACACCCGGTTGCGCCCCGCCACATCTCGTTCCATTGGCGCCACAGGTCGCCATGGCCGTCAATCCACGCGGCGACCCGGTCAATGTTGGCCTGCGACTCGGCCGTCAGGCGGTCATTGACGGCGGTCATTCCGGCTGCGTCCCTTCGGGCATCGGTGCGGTGGCAGCCGCGTGCAAGTACGACGCGATAATGTCCGGGAAGGCGCGCGTGTCGATCGGTTTCGCGACGTATCCGGTGCAGCCGGCACGCAAAAACATCTCACGGTCACCCGGCATCGCATACGCGGTCAACGCGACAATCGGCGTGGTAGCGAAGCGCGGCTGCTTGCGCAAACGGCGGGTGATCTCCAACCCGTCCACATCGGGGAGTTGAATATCCACGAGGATAATATCCGGCGTCGTGCTTTCGAGCGTGTCAAGGGCTTCGCGCCCGTCAACCGCCTCGAGGAGGTTGTATCCCAGCGGGCGCAATAAGAGGCGCATCAAGCGCATGTTCCGCTCGTTGTCCTCGACGATCAGCACGGTCGTCATTGCGTTGTTCCTCATCCCCACACCGGATATAGCCGTACGTTCGTCTACAGTATACAACATTGGACAAACGACCCGAAAGAGATGCGATGCTCCCCATTTCTGTCGCTTACGCGTAGTCGCGCCGCATCCGCGCGCCGAAGCGCACCGCGACCTCATACGCGATGGTGCTCGCCTCCAGTGCGAGCATCGAGATCGTCTGCTCCTCCTCACCCTGCCGACCGACGACGACGACCGGATCGTCCACCGAAACCGTCAGATCATCGGGCAGCGCGACGACGCACTGATCCATCGAGACGTTGCCGATCAGTGGGCAACGGCATCCACCGATCAGCAGATGCCCCCGGTTCGACGCCGACCGTGGCAATCCATCCGCGTAGCCGACCGGGACGAGGGCCGCGCGGATCGGTCGCGGCGCCACAAAGGTCCGGCCGTACCCGACGGCATCCCGCTCCGAGAGATCGAAGACGCGCGCCACCCGGCTGTGGATCGCCATCGCGGGCCGGATGCCATCGGGCATCGGGAAGCCCGACGCGGGCGGGATGCCGTAGAGCGCGATGCCGACGCGCACCATCTCTCGGCAGCCAATGCCCTGGAGCGCCGCGCCCGAGTTCGCGGCGTGCGCGACGGGTGGCCTGATACCTTCCCGTTCCAGCGCGGAGAGAATATCGGCAAATCGTGCTTCTTGTTCGCGCAGGAATGGATCGGCAACAACGTCCGCCGTCGCGAAGTGTGTAGAGACGCCCGTTACGACGATGCCCGGTACGCCATGGAGTGACCGCATGAATGCAACGGCCTCTGACGAGCCGACGCCGTACCGATTCAGGCCCGTATCAATCTTCACATGCACGCCATAGGGCGCACGGTCTTCACGGCGCGCGACCGCCGCTATCCGGGCGAGAGGCACGGCGGAATCAATCGTTGGAACAAGCGCCGCACCAATCAGGTCTTCGATTTCGTCTGCTGCAATCGGGCCGAGGACGAGGATGGGCGTGTCCGCGAGTCCCGCTCGTCTCAGCGCGATACCCTCGGGTACCGTCGCGACGAGCAGCCACGATGCGCCGCCCGCACAGGCTGCCCGCGCGACCGGCACCGCCCCGTGTCCATAGCCGTCCGCCTTGACGACCGCACCGAAGGCACAGTTGGGCGGGAGCAGGCGGCGTATCGCACGCACATTCCCGGTGATCGCGCCGAGATCCACCGACATGAACGAACGCCGGCAGTCAGAATAGGAATCGGGATCGGCCCGCTCGGTAGCCCGTTGTACCACGACTCAGACACCCATGATGTCGCGCATCGCATACGCGATATGCGGCAAAAGATCGGGCGCAACCATGCCGTAGACGCCGATGGCATCCGCCGCCCGCTCGGCGGCACGCGAACCGACATGCACGCCACAAATCGCCGCATCGAGCGGAGTCAGCCCCTGCGCGAGGAAGCCGCCAATGATGCCGGCGAGCACATCGCCAGTCCCCGCCGTCGCGAGCGCCGGGTTACCGCCCGGCGCGACCCAGAGCGCACCGCCCGGCGCTGCAACAACCGTCGGGCCGCCCTTCAGGACGACGACTTTCTGCCACTGATCGGCGAACTCGGTGGCGATCTGCCACGGCTGGCGCTTGATCTCATCCGGCTCGCGCTTCGTCAACCGCGCCATCTCGCCCGGATGTGGTGTGAGGATCGTCGGATTGCTGATCTGCTCCCACCACCGCTCGACACCCGAAAGCCAGTTCAAACCATCCGCGTCAATCAGCAGCGGCAGTGACCCCGGCAAGATCGAATCGCGCGACGCCGACTGCGACGCGCCGCCGAACCCGAGTTGCGGGCGGGCGCGCGCCTCGCCGATACCGAGCAGGCGGGCGAGGAAATGCTCCGTCTCCTCCTCACGACCGAGACCGGGGCCGATCACCGCCGCCGTGAACCGCTGCATCCATTCGCCCAACAATTTCCCCGCCCGCTCGACATCGTCGGGCAGCGGCACGAGCGTCGCCTCCCGGACTACGGCGGCGACGGTCCCAGCGATGGCGCGCGGCACGGCCATCGTCGCCAGCCCCGCGCCCGCGCGCATCGCCGCTTCCGCCACGAATCCCGGCGCGCCCACATAC
This sequence comes from Thermomicrobiales bacterium, assembly GCA_038231255.1. Lineage (GTDB taxonomy): Bacteria > Chloroflexota > Chloroflexia > Thermomicrobiales > JALYUS01 > JALYUS01. Next base: position 41,405 of record JBBRLR010000005.1, read on the forward strand.
GTCACCGCACCCGCGACGACGAGCAGCGTGCCGCAGTCGCTCTTGTGCGCATCGGCAAGGCGGCGTGGGATGCGCTGGCGCACATCGCCGTCGGTCGTCATGCGCGGTCCCGCATCGCTCGGCTCGCCCAGTCCGAGGTCCACGACGACGATGCGGCCCGCGTACCGGCTCCCCGGCGGCACGAGGCAGCCGCGCTTCGGCGAGCCGAGGGTTATCGTCACATGGGCGATGATCGCATCGTCGCTCGCCTCGCCCGTTGTCGCATCCACACCCGTTGGGATGTCCAACGCGATCACACGCGCCGCGCGCGGCGTCACCGTATTGACCATCTTCGTCACAGCGGCGATGTTCGCGGGCAGGCCGGGGCGCGCGCCCGTGCCGAGGATCGCATCGAGGACGATGTCCGCCTCGCCGAGCGCCGCGCGCAGCGCATCGTCCGATTCGAGCGCCGAAAGCCCCAGATGGTTCGCGCCTTCTGCGTCCGCACGCGGAGCGAGCGACCAGACCGAGACATGGAAGCCGTCGCTCGCCAGCGTCCGCGCCGCTACGACGCCATCGCCACCATTGTTTCCCGGCCCGAGCAACACGACGACGCGCGCGCCGGTGTGACCGACCCCGATTCCGACTCCGAACATCTCACGGATCACGCGCGCGACGCCCGCCCCCGCTTGCTGCATCAGCGCGGGCGCCTCTACCCCACGCGCGAACGCCGCTTCCTCCAGTGAACGCATTTCCGCAGCCGTGACAACGCGCATCTCGTCTTTCTCCTCAATCTTCTTCGGAACCCGCACCGCGCGGGTATTCAAGGGCGGAACCCGACGACACATGCCGTGGCCGTTTCCCGGCTGTGTGTGACGCTCACCTGCCATTCCAGGAAACCGGCACGGCGCGCGACCATCGCTGCCGCACCATGCAGGATGACCGTTGGTTTCCCGGCGGCGTCGTTGCGAATCTCGATATTCCGCCAACCGACGGGGCCGATACCCGTGCCGAGCGCCTTCGCCGTCGCTTCTTTAGCGGCAAACCGGACGGCGAGCGCCGATGCCCGCCCGGCAGCATACGCGCGCTCGTCCGCAGTGTACACCCGCGCGAGGAATCGCTCGCCATAACGCGCGACCGTCGCCGCAACGCGCGCGATCTCTACGACATCAACGCCGATGGCGAGACGCGGATCGGTCGGAGGGATGAGCGCGCCCAACCCGTCAGCGACCAACGCCGACATAGGTGAAACCCATCGCCTCCATCTCGCGGCGGTCGTACATATTACGCCCATCGAGGACGGTCGGATGTCGCATCGTCTCGAAAACGCGTTCCATGTTCGCCTGGCGAAACTCGTTCCACGGTGTGAGCAGGAGCAATGCATCCGCGCCCCGTGCCGCATCATACGGATCATCGCAGTACACGACGTCCGGCAGCAGGCCCCGCGCGACCGGCATCGCAGCCGGGTCATAGGCCCGCACCCGCACGCCACTGTCTAGTAGGCAGCGGATAATGTCCACAGAGGGCGCTTCACGCATATCGTCCGTGTCCTGTTTGAACGCCAGCCCCCAAACACCGACCGTACTCGCCGCCGGGTCAGCGAGATGCTCGACAACCTTGCGGGCAAACCGGCGACGCTGATCCTGATTGATGTCCAGTACGCTGTTCAGCAGTTGCGGATGCAAATCTTTTTCGGCGGCCATATACGCCAGCGCTTTGACATCCTTTGGGAAGCAGGAGCCGCCGAAGCCGATGCCCGCCTCCAGGAAGTTCGGGCCGATCCGATTGTCCAACCCCATGCCACGGGCGACGACGCGCACATCGGCGTCGAACTCCTCGCAGATCGCGGCGATCTCGTTGATGAACGAAATGCGCGTCGCGAGCATTGCGTTCGAGGCATACTTAATCATCTCCGCCGTCCGCAGATCGGTCTTGACAATCGGCGCGCTCACCGCCTCATACAGTCCCGCGACCGCGTCCACCGCTACCGGATCGTCGCCGCCGAGGACTATACGATCCGGCTCGCGGACATCGCGCACAGCGGAGCCTTCGCGCAGAAATTCCGGGTTGGAAACGACCGCGAAATCGGCGCCGTGCGGTGCGTGCTCACGAATGATTTGCGACACGAACCCGCCGCTGCCAATCGGCATCGTGCTCTTGTTGATGATAATCGTCCGCCCCCGCAGATGCGGCGCGAGGCTGCGCGACGCGCTCTCGACGCGGCTCATGTCCGCCTTGCCGTTTCCGGTCGGCGGCGTGTCCACAGTAATAAAGACGAAATCTGCGGCAGGGATTGCTGTCGCGTAGTCGGTCGTAAATGTGAGGCGACCGGCAGACGCGGTTCGACGCGTCAATTCCTCGAGGCCCGGCTCGAAAAAGGGCATTACCCCGGCCCGAAGTTTGGCAATTTTCTCTTCGAGAATATCAATGCACACGACCGTGTTCCCAAGATCAGCGAACCCGGCGCCGGTAATCAAACCGACGTATCCGGTGCCGATCACCGCAATTGAACTCATCAAACCGGCCTTTCTTCCTCCCACGCCTCGGTTGCGGTTACTTCGCAACGATGGAGATGTTGGCGATAAACGCGTCGTAATCGTGGCCCGACGCGTACACCTGAATGCTCACCAATTTGTATGGCACGGGGTAGACCTGCTTCAGGTCCCAGTGAAACGTTTCCGCCCAGACGCCCGGCTTGATCTGCGTGCCCTGCAGCACGCTGGTCGCCGTTCGGTTGTCGTCATCGTTCTGGACGTAAAAGGCCCGACCGGCTTCAATCGGGTCGTTCTTCGCACTGACGTAGCGGACGAGGAAGACGACCGGATATTCGGAGCCGAGCGCGCCGCCGCCGGACAGGCTGTGGCTGATAATCTTGACATCCGCGCTCAGGACGACCGAATCATACTCGCTCAATTCGCTGAAGGTGAGCGGCTGCCGCATACCAATCAGGTCGCTGTCCACATTGCCACCCGCGCGAACGAAATGCACCGCATTGACGGATTGCCCGCGAACTGTCTCGGGAACAATCTCCGCTCTTGCCCGTGTGCCCGCCCCGTCTCCGCCATCGTCCGCATAGCCCTCCCAGTGATTCGGCATCCGGTCGCGAGCATTCGCGCCCAACTGGAAGGTGCCGTTTTCAACGAGTTCCCGCTGCTTCACGGACGGCGCGGTGGGCGCTGCGCCGACCGCCACGACCGTCTGCTGCCCGTTCGCGACCGTCACGCGCTGTCCGGCCCCCTCGACGGTCACATTCGGCCCGTCCAACACCGACACATCCACCCGCCCCGGATCGTCCTGTTGGCCAGGCAGCACGAGCACACGGAAGCGCGTGCCCCGCTGCCGCGCCTCGATCGTGCTGCCGCGCGTTCGCACATTGACAGCGACACGGTCGAATGCCGAATTGGCGTTCGCCGTGACGATCAAGTAGCCATGGTCCTGCTGCAACTGGATGGCTGCGTTGGCGGCGATGTACTGTGAGGCGCGTAATTGGGCAAACGTCACTTCGGTATTCGCGGAGAGTTCGACCATTGAGTCGTCGAACAGCGCGACCGTCATGTGCGTATCGTCGCCGGTGCGGATCGTGTCGCCCTCGCCGATTGCGCTCCCTTCCGCGAGATCATGCCAGAATGACTGCTGCCGTGAGCGGACTTGCGCCTGATTCCCGGTGGCGATCTGGCGGACATTCCCGCCGCGCGGTTTGGTCGCGTTCGCGCGATAGGTCGTCAATCCCGCCGTCACACCCGCCGCCAGGAGCGAGAAGCAGGCGAAACTGACCAGCAGGACGCGCCACGCGCTCCGCATCTGCGCGTGCGCGGAGCGAGGCGCCGAAGCGAGCACCGGCGATGGGCCTGTATCGGTTTGTGGAAGCTGCAGATTCGTGCCCATACCGATCCCTTTGCCCCTACCTGTGCGTACGTACGTTCACACGCGTCTCGCGATATTGTACGGAGCGTGCGCGGCACGGTCAAACGACCTGTCGCGCGTTCCGGCTCCGCACGAACTCCGCATGGACCTGCCCTGCCGCACCGCGATCCGCCGTCCGATACCGCACGCGAAACGCCGCGTGCCGCGACACGAACGTGCCGTCGAGGATGGAAGCGCGAATCTCGTCCATTTGCCGCAGGATGAACCAGAGATTGTGCATGGTCGCCAGTCGGTACCAGAGCAATTCTTTCGTCCGGTATAGATGATGGAGATAGGCCCCGGAAAACCGCCGACAGGTTGGACAGGTACACGACGGGTCGAACGGCGCATGCACGTCGCGATAGCGGGCATTGCCAATACTGATGCGGCCCTGGGGGGTATACAATCCGCCGTGACGCGCCACCCGTGCCGGCAGCACGCAATCGAACAGATCAACACCGCGCGCGACGCATGCCCAAAGGTCTTCGGGCGAGCCGACACCCATCAGGTAACGCGGCCGGTCGGGAGGCAGATGCTCGGTCGTCGCGGCGAGCGTCACGTCCATCGCCTCCTTCGACTCGCCGACACTCAATCCGCCGATGGCGATACCGGGTACATCCAAAGTCGCCGCGAACATGGCGCCCTCGCGGCGTAGGGCATGGTTCAATCCGCCTTGCACGATCGCGAACAGCGCCTGATCGTCGCGCCGCTTCGCACGCAGCGCGCGTTCCATCCACCGCTGCGTGCGATACAGCGCGTCGCGCGTCGTAGCATCGTCGGCGGGGAGGGCGACGCATTCGTCGAGCGGCATGATAATGTCCGCACCGAGCGCTTCCTCGAGCGCGATGACGCTTTCAGGCGTGAAACGGCGTAGGCTGCCGTCCAGGTGAGAGCGGAAGGTCACGCCGCCGTCATCAATCGTCCGCCGCGCCCCGAGGCTAAAAACCTGGAATCCGCCGCTGTCCGTTAGGATCGGCCCATCCCACGCCATGAATCGGTGCAGCCCGCCCGCCGCCGCGACGATTTCCGCACTCGGTCGGAGACTGAGGTGGTAGGTGTTCGAAAGGATAATTTGCGCGCCGATCGCGTGGAGATCATCGGGATCAAGGGCCTTCACCGTCGCTTGCGTTCCGACCGGCATAAATGCCGGTGTGCGAATCGCCCCGTGCGGCGTCGTGAATTGCCCGGCGCGCGCCCCGGTTTCGCGATCTATCCCTATGACGTCGAACATGAACGGGTGGGCAGGGATGGCGCTATCGTTAGCCACAGGAGCAATCCGAATCGTATGCTACACTCCGCGCGTTGACGCGACAAGGGAGGGAATAATGGTAGCAACGACGATGCACCGCCCGGCGTTGGTCCGTACGCGCTACGCCGAGACGGATCAGATGGGGTTCATTTACCACAGCAACTTCTTCGCGTATTTCGAGATCGGACGGTGCGAACTGGTTCGCGCCACGGGGATGACCTACGCGGATTTGGAAACGCACGGCATCCAGATGCCGATCAAGGAGTGCGGCGCGCAATTTCGTCTGGCGGCGCGCTACGACGATCTGCTCGCCATCGGCACGCGCGTCGAACTGCTGACCGGCGTGCGCGTTCGCTTCGGCTACCAGGTGCATCGCATCCAGAACGGAGAGGCCACACATCTCGCCGGTGGTTTCACGGATCATCTTTTTATTGACCGTTCCGGCCGCCCGACCCGCGTACACAAGCGGCCCGAAGTGTGGCCCACCCTGGAGCGGTTAATCGCGCTCGATACGTTCCCCATCGTTGATGCCACGGCGTTGGAAGCGTCTGCTGATGCAATGCTACGCTGACTTCCGACGGCGATACGTGCTGCCGGTGACACTACCACCAACGACTTTGCGATGGCCGTTTGTGGCGACCACAGGCGTGGTCAGTTCCGCGACGGCCAGCGCGGGAGCGAGGTCCGCGACTCCGTCCGACGCCGACAGCGCCGCGCTGATCGTTGCCAGTTCTGTCGCGGGCGGTTCAACCACAAGGGCAACAAGGTCCGCGAACGGATCAGCCTTGGTCGCGGCGCTTGCGACGGGTGCGACCGCTGTATCTGCTTCGGTAGCTGATTGCGCTGCGAGCGCGTCCGCATAGGGCGTCGTCACCGTAATCGTTTCGGGTGGTGCCGGTTCGGCGAATGCGGTCGTGGCTCCATCGGCGACGGCTGCCGGTTCGAGCGTCGCGGCCGACGCAATCGTTGCGGCGACGGAGGCGGCAACGGTCTCCTTCGGCGTGTCCGTCTTGAACACATCAGTCAGATCGAGTTGACTGCGCAAATCGGCCTGCGTCGCCTCGAGTTCGCCGCGCAAGTCGCCCGCAATGTTCTGGAACTCCTGCCGCAAGTCGCCCGTGGCGGCGTCGAATTCCTTCGTCAGTTCACTGGTATAGCGCCGGAAGTCGCGGATCGTCTTCCCCACCTGTGCGGCCATCGTCGGGATCTTGTCCGGCCCGAACATGACGATCGCGATGACGAGGATGACCATCAATTCTGGCGCGCCGATGCCGAAAAATTCCATAGCGTGTTTGTTCTCCACTCGCTCTGTGAGGGGCGATGCCCTTGCGAAGCGTCCCCTTTCCCATCAGTATACCATCCGCGCACATCATGGTGCGCGGCGGGGAGTGAGGGTCATGGCGAGGATCGCAATTGATGCCCGTATGTGCGCCTATCGCCGGGGAGGCATCGCGTCGTACACGCAACGCCTGGCGACCGCGCTCGCGCCGGAACTGGCGGCGCGTGGCCACATCTTGATCGCCGGATATTCGCGACGCGGGCAACCGATTCTCCCCGCGAGACACGGCATCCGGCAACCGCGACTCTGGACGCCGCCACATCACCGGTTTGAGCAACGGGTAGTACCAATTGAGTTGCTTCGCACATTCCCGGCCCTCGTCCATAGCCCCGACTTCATCCCGCTCACCGCCGGACCGTGGCGGACCGTTAGTACCGTGCACGATCTCGACTTCATCCGCCATCCGAACCGCCTGGCTCCGGACGCTCAACGATACTACGGTCAACTCGCCAGGGCGGTTCACACGGCGGACGAGATCATCGCCGTCTCGCGAGCGACGCGGGATGATCTCGTCTCCTTGCTCGGCGTGGACGCAGAAGCAATCGCCGTCGTCCACGAGGCCGCCGATCCGTTGTTCCAACCGCCCGCCACGCACGACACGACGATTTGCGCAGGCGACGATGCAAACCTTCCAAGCCGCTACTTCCTCATGGTGGGCACGATTGAGCCGCGCAAGAACCACGATATGCTGCTCGATGCCTACGCCGCCTATCGCCGGGCGACCGACGACCCCGCCGCGCTCGTTGTCGCTGGCGCCGAAGGGTGGCATGTCGCCGCGACGATTGCCCGACTCAAAACAGAATCTGGCGTTGTTTGGCGCAGCGCGGTGTCACCAACGGAGTTGCTGCCGCTGTATCATGGTGCGACGGCGCTGCTGATGCCGTCATGGGACGAGGGCTTCGGTCTGCCGGTAGTCGAGGCGATGGCATCAGGCACGCCGGTGGTTGTCAGCACAGTACGGGCCTTGCGCGAAATTGCGGGCGACGCGGCGCTCGTTGCCGCCCCGGACGATGAACGCGCATGGGTGCGAGCGATGACGTTGCTCGGCAGCGACCCCGACCGGCGCGCGGAGTTGCGGGTGAAGGGATACCGGCAAGCCGCCCAATTCTCATGGGCGCAAGCGGCGCGCGAGACGGCGGATGTCTACGAGCGGGCGCTCGCGACGCCGCGCAGGATGCATAAAATCGGGATCGGACGAAGGAGGAAACGTGCCAGTTGACGCGCTGATCGTCGGCCTCGGCAATCCGGGCAAGGAATATGAGCGCACGCGCCACAACATCGGCTTCATGGCGGTGAGCGCATTCGCCAAGCGGTACGATTTGCGTTTCAGCGGCAAGCGGATGCAGGCGGAGATCGCCACCGGGCAGGCCGAAGGACGCTCAATCGTCGTTGCCCGCCCGCAAACCTTCATGAACGCCTCTGGCACGAGCGTCGGCCAACTCGTCCACTGGTACAAGGTACCAACACATCGCGTCCTGGTCGTCTACGACGAGGCTGATCTGCCGTTCGACACGCTGCGGATTCGACCCGGTGGCAGCGCGGCGGGGCACAACGGGCTCCGTAGCATCATCCAGGCGCTCGGCACGCAGGAGGTTCCGCGCCTCCGCCTCGGCATCGGTCGCCCGCCCGGCGGTGGCAAGGCGATGGGCCACGTCCTCAAACTCTTCGCGCCGAGTGAGCGCGATACGCTGGCGAATGAGATTCTGCCTGCCGCCGCCGAGGCGATTCGCCTCTGGCTGACGCGCGACATGGAGGAAGTGATGCGCGAAGTCAACGCACCGCGTGAGCCGGTCGCGGCGGCGAAAGAACCGGCCACACGCGGCCGCGCGGAAGGAAATGCGATATGACCGATCAGGAAATGAAACTCATCCGCCGCATCGCCGTCATCGGCGCGGGTGCGATGGGTGCGGGCATCGCCCAGACGGTTGCCGCCGCCGGGCTGGACGCGACGATGATTGATATGGACGATGCCGCAGTGTCTCGCGGGGTGCGAACCATCGCCGGATCGCTCGACCGAATCGTCACGAAAGGATCACTGACTGCCGCCGATGCCGAGACCATCCAAGCGCGTGTGACGGGCACGACCGACTTCGAACGTGCGGCGGGGGCGGATATGGTGATCGAGGCGGCGTTTGAGAATGAGGCGGTGAAGCGCGACATCTTTGCTCGCCTCGACGCGACCTGTCCGCCCGGCACAATCCTCGCCTCGAACACTTCCTCAATCTCGATCACCGTCCTCGCGGCGGCAACGAAGCGCCCCGAAAAGGTCATCGGCATGCACTTCTTCAACCCCGTGCCCGTGATGGGCCTCGTCGAGATCGTGCGCGGTGCGCGGACAAGTGATACCACGCATGCGGCCACCGAACTGCTCGCCCGCACGCTCGGCAAGACGCCCGTTTCGGTGAACGATTACCCTGGCTTCGTCTCCAACCGCATCCTGATGCCGATGCTGAATGAGGCGATCTTCTGCCTGATGGAGGGTGTGGCTGATCGCGACGCGATAGATACCGTAATGAAACTCGGCATGGCGCATCCGATGGGTCCGCTCCAACTCGCCGATTTCATCGGTCTCGATGTTTGCCTGAACATCATGGAAGTGCTCCACCACGGACTTGGGGACGACAAATACCGGCCCTGCCCGCTCCTGCGCCAGATGGTCGCGGCGGGCAAATTGGGCAAGAAAAGCAGCGAAGGCTTTTACGTGTATGCACCCCGGTAACCGCGATCCGAGTACAATGGTTCGGAGAGCAGACGACTGCCGCAACGGGAGAGATGGGGAGCAACTGCGATGGAAAATCGCCCGATCCGTGTCCTGATCGCCAAAGTGGGGCTCGACGGCCACGACCGGGGCGCGAAGGTGCTCACGCGCGCCCTGCGCGACGCCGGCATGGAAGTGATCTACACCGGGCTGCACCAGACGCCGGAGATGGTCGTCGAGGCGGCGATTCAGGAGGATGTTGATGTGCTCGGCCTCAGCAGTCTTTCCGGCGCGCACGCGACGCTCTTCCCGCGCGTGATCGCCGGCCTGCGCGCCGTTGGCCTCGGCGACATCCTCGTCGTCGCGGGCGGTGTCATCCCGGCGGACGATGCGACGGAACTCAGGGCTGCGGGCGTCGCCGCCATCTTTGGGCCGGGAACGCCGCTCGCCACGAGCATCGCCTTTATCAAGGAGCATGCGCCACGCAACCGCCGCCTTTCGACGCCCGGCGGCGCACCATGACCGCCCCGCCCCGTCACGACATCGCCTATCTCGCCGCGCGCATCAAAGCGGGCGACCGCGTCGCCCTCGCGCGCGGCATCTCGCTCGTCGAATCGGGCGACCCCGAAGGACTGGCACTCTCGGAAGCGGTCTTCACGGACGCCGGGCACGCGCACATTGTCGGCATCACCGGCCCACCGGGCGCGGGCAAGAGCACGCTCGCCGATGCACTCGTGCGCGCCTATCGCGCGCGCGACCTGACCGTTGCGGTCCTCGCCGTTGATCCGGTTAGCCCACGCACCGGCGGCGCGACACTCGGTGACCGCATCCGCATGACGGTGGCATCCGCAGACCGGGGCGTCTTCATCCGTTCGAGCGCGGCGCGCGGGCAGCACGGCGGCCTTGGCCTGACGACGATGCAGGCCGCGCGGCTGATGGATGTCGCGGGCTACGACCGGATTATCATCGAAACCGTCGGCACCGGGCAGGATGGCGTGACGATTTCGACCGTCGCTGCGACCATCGTCCTCGTCCAGACGCCGAACAGTGGCGACGATGTGCAGGCGCTCAAAGCGGGTATTCTCGAACTCGCTGACGTGTATGTCGTCAACAAAGCCGAACTGCCGGGCGCGGAGGCGATGATCGAGGACCTGCGCGAGGTGGCTGAGGCGGCAAATCAGGCCGATCAATGGTCGCGCCCCGTCGTCGCGACGACTGCGGCCAACGGCGACGGCATCCCGGCGCTCGTCGAGGCAATCGAGGCCCATCGCACCTATCTGCAAGCGTCACCCGACGGTGAGCAGCGGCAGGCGGTGCGGCTCTGGGCGGAGGTGCAGGCGCTCGTTCACAACGAGGTCCGCGTGGCAGTAGATCGCTACCTGACAGCCCCCGCGACGATGCACGCGGCCGTCCCGGCACTGATCGCCGGGCGAACAAACCCGCTCAAAATGGCGCGCTCACTGCTCACCGCCCGTGGCTGGATGCCCACCCCCCGCGACACGCCCTGATCGCTCTTGTGCCCGCGCCGATTGGTTCGCGATTCGGGCGGCGGCGACGCCTGCACCGATGCCGTTGTCAATATTCACAACCGTCAATCCGGGCGCGCAGGTCTGGAGCATCGAGAGCAGCGCCGCCTCGCCCTGACCGCCCGCGCCGTAACCGATCATCGTCGGCAAGCCGATGACGGGCAGCGGCACAAGCCCGGCGACGACCGACGGCAGCGCGCCGTCCATGCCGGCAGCGACGATCAGTGCGTCCGCGCCCCACCCAAGGAGGCTTTCCAGCGGCGCAAACAGCCGGTGCAGCCCCGCGACACCAACATCCGCAACGACGCGCACCGCGCACCCCATCGCCTCGGCCATCGCACGCGCTTCATCCGCAGTAGGTAAATCGGACGTGCCCGCCGTCACGATGCCGACGTGTCCACCCGCGAACTGTTCGCGGTACTCCCCGGTGGTCACGCGCGCCGTCCGCATCCCTTCGCCGATCTCGACCAGCGCATCTGCGAAATGCGACCGCAGCAACGCGGCGTCCGCCTCGCTCACGCGACTGACGATTACCCTGCCACGCGCCGCGAGCAACCCGCGTACCGCCGTGATCAGGTTGCTCGCGCTTTTCCCCGGCGCGTAGATCACTTCGGGAACGCCAATCCGACCTTCGCGTCCTACATCGAGTCTTACGGGATATGTTTGATTGTCCCCTTCGGCTCGGAGCGCCGTACGGAGCGCCGCGAAGGGATCAGGAACCGCTTGATGCATTCGTGCCCCATTGCTCGCGCCGGATCAGACGACTGACGAGCGTAGCGTAGAAATGATTGCGGGGGTTGACGCGCGCGAGCGCCAGGGTGTGCGGCGACGCGCAGATATTGACGACATCGCCGCTACCGAGCGCCACATCGAGCTGACCATCCGATGTCAGCACCGCGCCCTCGCGGGACGACGCGACGAGCGTGACCCGCGCATCCGACGAGATGACCAGCGTGTCAATCGAACTGAGGTGCGGCGCGACGGGCGTCAGGATCATCGTCCGCGCCCACGGCGCGACGATCGGGCCGTGGGCGGCGAGGTTGTACGCCGTCGAGCCGGTGGGCGTCGAGACGATGAAGGCGTCAGCAACAAACGTCGTCACCGGCGCATCGTCCACGGCGCAACTGATGTCAAGCACGCGCGACGGCTTCGGGTTGGTGACAACCGCGTCGTTGGCGGCGAGGACGGTCGTGCTCGTGCCATCGGCACGCACGACTGTCACATCGAGCATCAGCCGACGATCCAACCAGTAGTTGCCGGCAAGGAATTGCGGCAGCAAATCCACGGCATTTTCGGGTGTCAGTTCCGCCAGAAAGCCGAGGCGACCGAGGCTAACGGCAACGACCGGAATATCGCGCGGCGCGGTCAGTTGTGCCGCGCGCATCAGCGAACCGTCGCCGCCGAGGACGAGCAGCAGCCGCGTCGAGGCGAGGTGCGTTTCCGAAACATCGGTCGCGCGCGTGGACTCTTCCCAGCACGGGATCGCGTCGGCATCAAGCCGCTCGCGGATTCGCCGCGCGGTCTCCCGCGCCGCCGGATTCTGCGGATGGACGAGCATCCCGATTGCGCCAACACCCGCGCGCTTGGTCATGTCGCGTTACCTTCCCGGCGCCATCGCGAGCGCGGCCACAATCCGCTCCGCAGTCTCGGTCGCATCCAACGGCGTCCCCGGCGACCACCAGGCAAGGAATTCGATATTGCCCGCCGGGCCGCGCAGGGGCGACGCGGTCAGACCACCCATCCGCAGCCCCAAACCCGCCGCCGTTGTCGCCACGGATTGTAGCACAGCGCGGTGCGTTTCCGAGTCGCGCACCACCCCGCCTCGCCCCACCGCGCCCTTGCCCGCTTCGAACTGCGGCTTGATCAGCGCCACGATGTCGCCCGTCGGTTCCATGACGACAATCGCACTCGGCAGGACGAGCGCGAGCGAAATGAACGAAACATCAATCACCGCGAGCGATACCGGCTCCGGCAGCGCGGAAACGAAGCGGACGTTCGTGCGATCCATCGCCACGACGCGCGGGTCCTGGCGGATGCGGTAGTCGAGCTGCCCGTACCCGACATCGATCGCATAGACGCGCGCCGCGCCCCGCTGCAGCAGGCAATCCGTGAAGCCGCCCGTGCTCGCACCGAAATCCACGCAGACACGTCCGGTCACATCGCGGCCGAAGGCTTCCAGCGCATGATCGAGTTTCTCACCGCCACGGCTGACGAATCTCGGCGACGCGAGCACCGACACATCCGCCTGCTCGGCGACCAGTTCGCCCGCTTTCATCACCGGCGTCGTGCCGACACGAACATGCCCGGCGATAATCAGCGCCTGCGCGCGGCTGCGGTTTTCCGCGAGGTTGCGATCAACGAGCAACTGGTCGAGACGCACGCGCCGCGACCGCGCCTTACCGGCGTCGGATGGCGGCATGGGCGAGGGCGGGGTGCGCGGCGGTCGCGGCGAGGACTTGCTGCGAATGCACATGGCAGATGGCGACGGCGAGGGCGTCCGCCGCGTCGTCGGGGTGCGGGATCGCGTCGAGCCGCAACAGGATGCGCACCATCTCCTGCATCTGCGCCTTGTCCGCCCTGCCGTAGCCGGCAATCGCCTGCTTCACCTCGATCGGGCGATATTCCGAGATCGGCACATCGGCATTCGCGGCAGCAAGCAGGACGACGCCGCGCGCTTGCATCACGGGGAGCGCGGTCGTCACATTCTTGGAGAAAAACAACTGCTCGACGGCGACGGCATCGGGCAGATGCTCGGCGATCAGCCGTGATACGGCGTCGTACAGGCGTTGCAGCCGCTTTTCGGGCGACAGGGTATTCTCCGTGCGGATGACGCCGTAGGCGACGGCCTCCGGGTCACGGTCGCCGCGCACGACGCCGTAGCCGAGGATCGCCGTGCCCGGATCAATGCCGAGGGTAATGCCGGGCATGGCAACGCCTCCGAGCGCTATGCGCTCACCTGCGCGAGGACTTCATCGGAGATTTCGAGGTTCGAGAAAACCTGCTGCACATCGTCGAGGTCTTCGAGTTTTTCAATCAGCCGGAGCGCCTGCACCGTCTGCGGCTGGTCGAGTTCCATCGGGGTCGAGGCGACATAGCGGAGTCCCGCCTCTTCCACCTCAAGCCCTTCCGCGCGCACGGCATCCTCGACGGCCTTCAGTTCCTGCGGCTCGGTGTACGCTTCGAGGACGCCATCGCTGTCTTCAACGTCGGACGCGCCCGCGTCAATCGCCATCAGCGCGATCTCGTCGGCGTCCTTGCCGTCGGTATTGATCGTGATGACGCCGCGGTTCGCGAACATCCACCCGACCGAACCCGACTCGCCCATGTTGCCACCGTACTTCGCGAAGGCGCTGCGCACTTCCGACACCGTCCGGTTGCGATTGTCGGTGAGCGCCTGCACGAGAATTGCCGCGCCGCCCGGCCCGAACCCTTCGTACAGCACCTCATCGTAGGTCGTGTTGTCTCCCTCACCGAGCGCTTTCTTGATCGAACGCTCGATGTTGTCGTTCGGCATATTGTTGTTCCGCGCCTTCGTCACGGCGAGGCGCAGGCGATAGTTCGCCTCCGGGTCGCCGCCGCCACCCGCGCGCACCGCGACCGTTATTTCCCGCGCGAGTTTCGTGAACAGCGCGCCGCGCTGCACGTCTTTCGCGCCTTTCTGATGCTTGATCGAACTCCACTTCGAATGTCCGGACATGACGATGTTCCTCCATCGCGCGGCAGCGATTCCACACGCGCGTAACTGTCTTCTCGCAAAGAGAATAGCACGTACGGACAGGTATCCGCAAATCGCGCGGTCAACGTGTTCCATCCATGTGGCGGCGGCGAGCCTCCGCGCGAACCCTACAATGGAGCCGTCAGTTTGCTTGCTGCCGCAGCGTCGAGCAGGAACGTCACCGTGCCTTCCGGCGTGCGGACACCCTGCGCGGGGTATTCGGCGGGATCGAACGGCCCCTCGATGACGTGTTGCACCGCGTCCGCCTTTTCCGCGCCGCCGGCGAGAAAGAGCACGTGCATCGCCGCGTCGAGCACGGGGTAGGTGAGCGTCAAGCGCCACGAATCGAATTTCGGCACGTAGTTCGCTGTCGCGAGCCGTTCAATCACCTGCAACGCGTCGGTCTGAGGAAACAAGGAGGCGGTATGACCATCCGGGCCCATGCCCAGCAGGATCACATCGAAATGCGGGATGCGTCCCGGCGTGAGGCCGAAAATGTCGCCCAGGGTCGCGTCGTAACTCATCGCCGCGCTTTGCGGGTCGCGCTCGCCCTCCATGCGGAAGACCTGCTCCGGCAGCACGGGAACGTGATCGAGCATCGCCTCCCGCGCCATCCGGTAATTGCTCTCCCGGTCGTCGGGCGGAACGCATCGTTCATCGCCGAAGAAAACAAACAGCGATGCCCACGGGATCGCGTCGCGGTACGTCGCCGATGCCAGCAGCCGGTACAGCCGCTCCGGCGTCGAGCCACCGGCGAGCGCGACCGTACAGCGATTCGTGCGCGCCACCGCGTCATTCACGATGGCGACAAAGCGGCGCGCCGCCTCCTCGCTGACGGCCTCCAGATCGGGGAGCACGACGACCTCGCGATTCTCTTCGGTCAACGGGGACCTCCACTTCTGGGGCTGGCGATGCGGATCGCGACGCCGAGCGCCTCATCATAGACATGGTCGCGGCGCACAGTACTTACCTCCTCGGCAAGCATTTCCGCCACGGAGCGTTCGTGCATTGGCACGATCCGTTCCTGCGTTGTCTGGCCCTGCACCGCCATCGTCACGACGGTGTGCTCGCGATCCTCCGCGCGCTGAATCGCAAAGGTCGCCATCGTCTCATCGGCCTGGGCGATCAGGGTTGCGGACAAAAGGCAGCCCGACGGTAGATCGGGCGCGTGCTGCGCGGAGAATTCGAGCGTAATCGGCGCTTCCTCATCACGCATCACCACCATCATCTCGCGACCGAATCGTCGCAGATTGGGAATTGTTTCCCATGCGAGACGCGACGCGAGCCAACTCCCGTACAGCAATGCCTGCTCCGGGTTGTGCTGGTCGGCTTCGCCGGACGCGTAGGTGACGCGGACGCGCTGGATACCATCGAGATACGGACGATTCGGCGGCGCATCGAAAAACTGGGCTGTCAGTTCCCGCCACGGCGTCAAGCGCGCCCAGGCGAGATCGCGGAGCGCGACACTGGGGTATTCTTCCGTGCCGAGCGCATGCAAACGAGAAAGCAACTGCACCGTATCGGGAAACGCGCCGGAGTCCACGACTAATTGATCCGACGCATCCATGAGCGCCGGGAAGATCGGATGCGTGAACAGCCCCTCGCCCGACCACCAGAGTACGACGGGAACTTCGGGCACTAGGAGCGGAATCACGGTGCCCGGCAACTGGCGGATTCCATCGCCCGCCGCTTCGAGCACAACCTGCTCCGAACCCGAGCGCTCCATCGTTCCGCCATATTCGCACTGCGCCGATATCCACGCCCGAAGATGCCCGTCGCTGCCGTCATCGGTATGGAGAATAATCGTCCGCGACGGATGAGTCTGCCCGACCCGCGCGGCGATTGCTTGCGCCTCCGATGCATTGGTTACCGACCCGGCGAAGATGATCATATTGAGGATGTATGCCTGCATGCTCGACCGGCCACCGGTCTGGCTGGTCATCCAGAGTTGCGTGAGCGCGTCCTCGATCTCGCGGACATCAACGGGGTGCGGCCCGCCACCGGGCGTGGCGGCGTTGCTGTCGGTGCTATCCGTCGCCATCAGCCGCCTCCTATCGCGTCCGCAATCGTCGCCACGTCCGGCCATCGCGCGCGAGCAGTTCGTGCGCCCGCTCCGGCCCCCACGACCCGGCATCGTAGTTCGGGAACTGCGGCGGCGCGACCATTCTCCACCCTTCGAGGACCGCCGTGATCAGCGCCCACGCCACCTCGACTTCGTCGCGCCGCGTGAAAAGCGTCGAGTCACCCAACATGCAGTCCAACAATAACCGCTCGTACGCATCGGGCGGTTCCACGCCAAAATACGTGCCATAGCGGAAATCCATGTTGACCGAGCGAATCTGCACGGTCGGCCCCGGCACTTTCGAGCCGAATTTGATCGAGATGCCCTCATCCGGCTGGATCTGGAGCGCGAGCACATTCGGCTCCATCGTCTCGGCGGCGCGGTCGAAGAGCAGGTGCGGCGCGGGCTTGAACTGGATCGCGACCTCAGTCACGCGTTTCGGCAGCGCCTTGCCCGTCCGCAGATAAAAGGGCACGCCCGCCCACCGCCAGTTGTCAATGAAGAACTTGAGCGCGACGAATGTCTCGGTCGTCGAGTTCGGCACAACGCCGTGCTCCTCGCGGTATCCGGGGATCGGGTGCCCCGCCACATCGCCCGGTCCATACTGCCCTCGGACGGTGAATTTGTTGACGTCCTCCGGGTGGATCGGCCGGATCGCGTGCAGGACTTTCACCTTCTCATCCCGCACGCCCGTCGCGTCGTTCGAGACAGGCGGCTCCATGCCGATCAGTGAGACGAGCTGCATCATGTGGTTCTGCACCATATCGCGCAGCGCACCGGACTCCTCATAGTAGCCGCCGCGACCTTCGACGCCGATGCTTTCCGCCACGGTGATCTGCACATGATCCACGTAGCCGCGATTCCAGAGTGGCTCGAAGATGCCATTGGCGAAGCGGAAGACGAGGATATTCTGCACCGTCTCCTTGCCGAGGTAATGGTCAATGCGAAAGACTTGTCGCTCCGAAAAGACCTCCGCAAGCTGATTGTTCAGCTGCCGCGCCGACTCCAGATCGTGGCCGAAGGGTTTTTCAATGATGATCCGCTGCCACGGTCCTTCCTCCGGCACACCGGGCGTGACGCGCCGGGCCAGCCCGTGCTCGCCGAGTTGCCGGATGATCTCGCTGTAATTGGACGGCGCGGTCGCGAGGTAAAAAACGCGATTGCCACAGGTACCGCGTTCGCGATCAATCTGGTCGAGCAATTCACCGAGGCGCGCGTAGCCGTCGCTGTCGTGGAACTCGCTCTGGTGGTAGTAGATGCCCTGGGAGAAATTATCCCAGACCGTCTCCTGAGCCGGGCGCACGCGAGAAAACTCGTTGATACCCGACTTCATCTGGTCGCGGAAGGTCTCGTTGCCAATCGGTCGCCGCGCCACGCCGACGACGGTGAAACCGCCGGGCAAGAGCCGCTCGCGTGTGAGGTTGTAGAGCGCGGGGACGAGTTTGCGGCGCGTCAGGTCGCCGGACGCGCCGAAAATAACCATCACACACGGTTCAGGCGTGCGTTGCAGGCGCAACCCCTCGCGCAGCGGGTTCACAACGGTCGTTTCGAGCATCCGGCAACTCCTATTCGAGTGGGCGGTGGACAGTGGGCAGTGGGAAATGGGTAGGCTACGAAACAGACGGACGAGGCATCTTTCTGCCCACTCCCCACCGCCCACTGCCCCATCTCAGCCGGCCGCTTGCGCGCCCGCTCCGGCAAACTGCTCATTCTTCGTTCGTACGTCCTTCAAGACGGCCTCGAACGAATCGGCGAACTGCTTGATGCCGGCATCCTGCAAGTCTTGCGTCACCTTCGCCATGTCAATACCGGCGTCCTTCAGGTCCTTCAGCGCCTGTTGCGCGCCAGCATAATCTTCCTCGACCGAGTCGCGCACCTGCCCATGATCGCGGAACGCCTCGATCGTCGGCGGTCCCATCGTATCCACCGTGTCGGGGCCGATCAATTCCTCGGCGTAGAGGATGTCCCGATAGGCGGGGTTCTTCGCACCGGTGCTTGCCCAGAGCGGCCGCTGCACCTTGGCGCCCTTCGCCGCGAGCGCATCCCAGCGCGGGCCGCTGAAGGTTTCGCGGAACGTGTGGTATGCGTCCTTGGCGTTGGCGATGGCCGCCTTGCCAAGCAGGCTTTGCAGTTTTTCCTTTTCGGCGCCCGTCGCGCTCGTGATCTTTTCGTCGAGCATCTTGTCCACCGCGACATCCACACGACTGACGAAGAAGGAGCCGACCGAGGCGATCCGGTCCACCGGTTCGCCGCGCTGCACGCGCGCTTCCAACGCCTCGATGTAGGTGTTCATCACCTCACGGTACGAGGCGATGGAGAAGACGAGGGTGACATTGACATTGATGCCCTCAGTCAGGACTTGCTTGATCGCGGCGATGCCCTCCGGGGCGGCGGGAATCTTAATCATCACGTTCGGGCGATCCACGACGCTCCACAGGCGACGCGCCTCCTCGATCGTGCGCTGCGTGTCGTGCGCGAGCGATGGCGAGACTTCGATCGAGACGTAGCCGTCGTGGGCATTTGTCCGCTGGTAGACGGGCGCGAAAAGATCGCACGCGCCGCGCACATCGGTCGTCGTCAGCACTTCGTACACTTCGTCGCCGTTTTTACCTTGCCGGGCCAACTCGCGCATCTGATCGTCGTAGTCATCCTTGCCAACAATCGCTTCCTTGAAGAAGTTCGGGTTGGAGGTTTGGCCGACGACGCCATCCTCGTTAATCAGTCGCTGCAACTCGCCGTCGCGAACGAGCGAGCGGCTGATGTTGTCGTACCAGACGCTCTGGCCGAAGTCCGCGATCTTTGTCAGTGGGTTCGTCGCCATGTGATCCTCCTCATGTAATCGTTTCACCACCGTTTTCAACAACCAACACCCTGCTTCGATTCCGCTATGCCCTCGGCGGTACGAGCAAACGGTACACTTGCTCCTGCCGCGCAATCGCCGCATCGTACACATGGTGCGCGTCCATGTTCGGCGTTACCGTTCTGCCGAGCGCGACCGGCACATCGGCCCACGACGGTATCGCACCCAATTGTTCGAGGGCGATGAGCGCCGCGCCGCGGCTCGTCGCCTCCGCCTCGTCCGACACCACCAACGGCTGACCGAGCACATCCGCGAGCATCTGCACCCACGTCGGATTGTGCAGCAACGCCGCCCCGCTGATGATGATCTCCGTCGCCTCCGGATAGTTTGCTGCAATGATCCGGTACATCAGCGCCAACCGGTAACTGATCGCCTCCAGAAAGGCGCGGGCAATCTCCGCCGCTGTCGTGTCGAGCGCGAGTCCGACGATCGCGCCACGCGCGCGGGCATTGTAGTTCGGACTGCGCTCACCAGCCAAGAATGGCAGTACCGTCAAGCCATGCCCGTCTGGCGGCACGGCGGCAATCGCCTCGCTCGTCGTATTGTCGTCCGCCAGGCGCATGCGCTCCTTGAGCCACGCCCATACATTGCCCCCGTTACTTTCCGCGCCGCCGATGACGAAGTGCCGCCGATCTACCCGATATGCCCACAATCCGTCCGGCGCCCGCACCGATTCGGCGGGCAGTACCAAGCGCATCGCAGTGGACGTGCCAGCATTGACCGCGATGCGCGATCCATTGACGCCGCCACTGCCGAGATTGCTCGCCGCGCCGTCGCCGAGCGACAAATACCACGGGATATTCGCGAGCGCCGGCCACCGCTCCGCAAATGCGCCGATCAATCCGGAGAGCGGTTCGTCCACGTCCCGCAACGGCGATAGCTGCTCCGCGCGGATCGGCAACGCCTCGACCATCGCGTCGTCCCACCGGCATTGGTTCAGGTTCAACAAGCCGCTGCCGGAGGCCATCGAGAGCGAGCAGACCCGCTCGCCGAAGCACGTCAAGTGGAAATACTCGGCGAACGACATCCAGTGGGCGACGCGCCCCATCAGCGAGGCGTCGTTCTCCGCCAGCCAGACGAATTTCGCCGGGAGATACATCGCGTGCAACATGCAACCCGTCCGCTCATGGACGGCCCGTTCATCGAGCCGGTGGCGGAGGGAAACGGCGGCGCGCTCGCTGCGCGTGTCCGCCCAGGTGTAGAGCGGCGTGATCGCGGCCCCGTTGCCATCCACCCCAACAACATTGTGCCAGAACGTGTCCGACGCGACGGCGGCGATCTCCCCGGCATGTGCGCCCGCCGCCCTCAGTACATCATCAATCACCTTTTCGGTGCGCTCGACGAGCGCATCGGCGTCGCAGAAAACGCCGCCATCGGCGGTCGTCGTCATCTCGTGGGCGATTTGCGCCGCCATGCCGTCAACTGGTCGCGCCCGCGCGTCATACACGAGCGCTCGCACCGACGATGTGCCCACATCGAAGGTGAGGACAAATGGCGTTTGTGCATTCTCGACAGCGACCTGAGCCACCAACGATTCCTTTCGCCCACGCGGCGCGCATCGTTCACCGGGAGTATACCCGGTTTCCCCGCGACCGTCCGCCGTTGACCGCCCCGCACCGGCGTAGTACGCTCCCGTCAGTGCGGGTCGTGCAAATATGCAGATTGGATCGGTCGTGGCAATAAAGAACAATGAAGGCGTCGAGGTCGCCGATATTGATGACGCACCGCCGACGGCGATCCCCGCTCGTGAACAACCCGCGCGCTCGAGTGCGGCGCGGGAATTGATCGAAACACTCATCATCGCGGCGCTGCTTTTCTTCGGGATGCGGCTTGTGATGCCGGCGGTCGTTGTAGACGGCGTGAGTATGGTGCCAAGCCTCCAAAACGGCGAACATTTGCTCGAAAACCGCCTCGCCTACCGGAATATCACGATCGGCGGCAAGCGACACTATCTCTTTCATTCGCCGAAACGGGGCGACATCGTCGTCATTAATCCGCCCGTCGCGCACGACAAGCCGTTCATCAAGCGGGTCATCGGCCTGCCGGGAGACACGGTGTTGATCCGCGACAGCAAAGTGATGGTCAACGGCGTCCCGCTCAACGAGACGAACATTTCCGAGCAGCCCCGCTACACCTATCCGACCGATGGCCGCCCATACACCCTCGGCCCGGACGAATTCTTCGTACTCGGCGATAACCGGAACGCGAGTGAAGATTCCCACTTCTTCGGCCCGATCCACAGCAGCGCGATCATGGGCAAGACGTGGGTCTCGTTCTGGCCCCGCAAACTGATCGGCTTCCTGCCGCGACCCGTCTATCCAATTCAGCAATGAGCGATGAGCAACGAGCGGTGAGTAGAGAGGGATTTCCTCATTGCTCATCGCTCATTGCTCGCCAACGAGGGGAGATCGCGTGGCGATGGACACGGTGGGCGCGCGACCGCTTCGCGCCGGGGTTGACATTGGTGGCACCTTCACCGACCTGATCCTCTACGATGAGCGCACGGGTCGCCTGAGCATCGGGAAAACACTGACGACACCCGACGATCCGGCGCGCGCGGTCGAGACCGGTATGCAGGAAACACTCGCCGAAGCAGGCGAGTCGCCGGAAGCGGTCGGCAATGTTATTCACGGGACAACGCTCGTCACGAACGCGCTGATCGAACGCAAGGGAGCGAAGACGGCGCTGATCGCGACACGCGGCTTCCGCGACGCGATCGAAATTCGCCACGAAGGCCGCTACGACCTGTACGACCTCTTTCTCGAAATGCCGCCACCGCTCGCGCCGCGCCGCCTCCGCTACGAGGTGGACGAGCGCATCCTCGCCGACGGCAGCATACATGAAACGCTCGATCTCTCTTCCCTCCCGGCGATCATCGCCCAGATGCGCGATCACGGGGTGCAAGCGGTCGCCGTTTCGCTCCTGCATTCGTACCGCAACCCGGCGCACGAGCGCGCGCTCGGTGAAGCGCTCGCCGCCCTCGCCCCCGAACTGGTCGTCTCGCTTTCCGCCGAAGTTGTGCCGGAAATCCGCGAATATGAGCGAACTTCGACGACGCTCGCCAATGTCTATGTCCGCCCACTCGTGCAAACCTACCTGCGACGGCTCGAAGAGCGGTTGCGTGCGCTCGGCATGCGGGATGCGTCGCTCTACATCATGCTGTCGAGCGGCGGCACCGCGACGGTTGAGACGGCGCAACGCTATCCGATCCGGCTGATCGAGTCCGGCCCGGCGGCGGGCGCGCTCGCAGCGGCGCAGTACGGCGCGCTCACCGACCGGCCGAATTTGCTCTCGTTCGATATGGGCGGCACGACGGCGAAGGCGTGCATCATCGAGAACGGCGAGCCCCTCGTCTCCGCCGACTTCGAGGTGGCGCGCGTCTACCGCTTCAAGCGTGGTAGCGGATTGCCGGTGCGCGTGCCGGTGATCGAGATGATCGAGATCGGCGCGGGCGGCGGCTCCATCGCCCGCGCCGACGCGCTCGGCCTGCTGAAAGTCGGCCCCGACAGCGCGGGCGCGCAACCCGGCCCCGCCTGCTACGGTCGGGGCGGCATCGCGCCGACCGTCACCGATGCCGATGTGCTGCTCGGCTACCTCGACCCGGCCTTCTTCCTCGGCGGCAAGATGCGCCTCGACGTCGCGGCGGCGAAGCGGGCGATTGGCACGGTCGGGGAGCGACTCGGTCTCTCCACGATTGACGCGGCGTGGGGCATCCATCAGGTCGTCAATGAGAATATGGCGGGCGCGGCGCGCATCCACGCCGTGGAGCGCGGCAAGGACCCGCGCGCCTATCCGCTCTTCGCTTTCGGCGGCGCGGGGCCGGTCCATGCCTACCGCGTCGCGAAAATCCTCGATGTCCCCGAACTCGTCGTCCCGCTCGGCGCGGGCGTCACGTCGGCGCTCGGCTTCCTCGTCGCGCCGCTCGCCTTCGACTATGTGCGCTCCTTTTTCTCGCCGCTGCACGACCTCGACTTCGATCACGTCAATGCCGTGCTCGACGAAATGCAAAATGAGGGGGCAACGACGCTGGCCGCCGCAGGCGTCGCGCCGGGGCAGATCACGTATCGCCGCACCGCCGAGATGCGCTATCGCGGGCAGGGGCACGAGGTGCCGGTGCCGCTGCCGAATGGCGATTTCCACGCCACGATGCTCCCGGATTTGGAGGCGGCATTCGAGGAAGTCTACCGAAACCTCTACGGGCGTGTCGCCGAGGGCGTGCCGCTCGAAGTGTTGAACTGGCGCGTCGTGGCGAGCGGGCCGCGCCCGGAGATCAATCTCGCCGCCGAAGCGGCCGGCACGGCGGATGCCGCGATAGCCCGCAAGGGCGAGCGCGATATCTACCTGCCGGAGCGCGGCGGATTCGCGCCCGTGCCCGTCTACGACCGCTATGCCCTCGCCCCCGGCACCCGATTCGACGGCCCGGCCGTTATCGAGGAGCGAGAATCCACGACAATCATCGGTGGGGGCGTCGTCACGGTAGATACCTATCGGAACCTGATCGTCGCACTGAAGGGGGAGGGCGCTCGTGATTGACGTGCGGCAGCAGATTGACCCGATTACCCTGGAAGTCCTGTGGAACCGGCTGATTGCCGTCGTCAATGAGCAGGCGACCGCCTTGATGCGCACATCGTTCACGACCGTCGTGCGCGAATCGGGCGACCTGTCCGCCGGGGTCTTCGACCCGCGCGGCTACATGATCGCGCAGGCCGTCACCGGCACGCCCGGCCACATCAACTCGATGGCGACCTGCATACACCACTTCCTCGCCGTCTATCCTGCCGACTCGCTGCGACCCGGCGACGTGCTCATCACCAACGATCCGCAGAAAACCTCCGGCCAGCTGCACGACTTCACGGTCATCTCGCCGATTTTCGATGATGCGGGCACACTGATCGCCTATTTCGGCTCGACCTGCCACGCGATTGACATCGGCGGTCGCGGCCTCAGCGCGGACGCGCGCTCGATGTACGAGGAGGGGCTATTCGTCCCGATCACGAAGTGGTACGACGCGGGCAGGCCGAACGAGGAACTGGTGAAGATCATCCGCGCGAATGTCCGCGAACCGGATCAGGTACTCGGCGACATCCATGCGCAGGTGGCGGGGAACAATGTCGGCGGCGCGCGCCTGAAGGAATTCATGGCGGAGTTTGGCCTGACCAGCATCCTACCGCTCGCGGACGAGATCATCACCCGCTCCGAGCGCGCGATGCGCGACGCGATCGCCACCGTCCCGGACGGTGTGTACACCCATTCCGGCCAGAGCGACGGCTTCGATGCGCCCGTCACGCTTGCCGTTACCATCACGAAAAAAGGCGACGCGATGCATGTGGACTGGACGGGTTCCAGCCCGGCCAGCCCGCGCGGCATCAACGTCGTCCTCAACTACACCCACGCCTACGTCACCTACGCGTTAAAATGCGCCCTCTGCCCTGACGTGCCGAACAACGAAGGATCGTTCCGCCCGGTAACGGTCACCGCGCCGCCTGGTTCGCTCCTGAATGCGCTGCCGCCCGCGCCGGTGGCCGGTCGGCATGTGATCGGCCATTTTCTGCCGGGAATCGTCTTCGGCGCGCTCGCGCCCGTGCTCCCCGGCAAAGTGATCGCCGAGGGCGCGGCGAATATCTGGGCGACGCAACTGACGGGCACGCACGCCAATGGCGACCCGTGGACATACGTCTGGTTCTCGTGCGGCGGCACCGGCGCGCGCCCGACCAGCGACGGTATCCACACGACCGCCTTCCCGTCCGGCGTGATGGGCGTGCCCGTTGAGGTGATCGAGAGCGTCGCGCCGCTGCTGATCCAGCGGCGCGAGATCGCCCAAGATTCCGGCGGCGCGGGGCGATTTCGCGGCGGCTGCGGGCAGTACATGGAGGTCGGCGCCCTGACTGGTCGCGGCTACAACCTCGGCCCGATCTTCGACCGTACGCGCGTTCCCGCCGAGGGCTACGGCGGCGGCGGGCAGGGCGCGCGCGGCGCGATCACGCTCAGCGATGGTCGCGAATTACAGGACAAATCCCAGGTCGCGCTGGTTGCCGACCAGCGGTTCACGCTGCAACTGCCGGGCGGCGGCGGCTACTTCGATCCGCTCACGCGCGAATCGCAGGCCGTCCTCGATGATGTCCTCGACGGCTTCGTCTCCGTCGCCGCCGCGCGTGCCCAGTACGGCGTCGCGATTGATCCCGCGACGATGACCATTGATGACGATGCGACCGCGACACTCCGCAGGGACGCAGGCTGAAAGCCTACGCTACCATGGTATGGTGTCAAAGTTCATTGGCCCGCCGCCAGGTAATGCGCCGCATTCACGCGCCGCGCTTGCGGTCCCGGATCAGGCCACCGAGGTCAATCACCTCGCGCATCATCGTTGCCAGCCGCAGGCGCGTCCCGGCCTCCTTGAGGTCCACGTTATCGCTGTCGAGCTGCTCGCGCGACAGGATGACGACGGTTGGCACGACGAGCGCATTGAGTGTGCGGACGGTGTGGTAGAGGCTGTTGATGACATTCATCGCGCTCGCCCCGCCGTAGCCGAGCAGGGCAACGGGCTTGCCACCAAGATAGCGCGGCTGATCGCTCGCCAGAAACTCCAACGAATCGAGGACATTCTTCACCGCGCCGCTGATCGTGCCGTGATAGGTCGGCGAGCAGATCACGAAGCCGTCCGCCGCGCGTGTCTCGTTGAGCAGCCAGGGCAACGTCGGCGGGTAGTCGTTGAGATGCCGCTCGCCGTTGTACATCGGCAGATCGAGGTCGCGGACGGCGGCGAGGCTGGTGTGCGCCCCTTCTTCTTCGGCGACACGCAGGGCGACATTGAGCGCGAGCAGGCTCATCGAACTGCGCCGTGTGCTGCCACCAATGCCGAGGATACGAACGGGCTGAGAGGCGTCCGGCATATCGAGCGTACCTTTCTTCCGATACCTACAGCGGTTTGCCATAACTGATCCTGCGGCATCTCGGGTAGCGGGCTTTAGCATGCCGCAGTAAGGATCGGCAGGCTAAAGCCCGCTACCCATTGATTCCCTCGGCCCGATGCCATGGGGGATCGCTCCAGCGATGCGTCACCTACTTTCGTGAGACCGCCCCCGCGACGGCTTGTGCGCCGACCACGCCCGCCTGCTTCTGCCATTCCGGCCACGACACGACGCCGATTTCCGGGCGCGGCGGGCCGGGCAACATGCTGAGAAATTCCAGCGAATGACCGTCGGGATCAGTAAAGAAAAGGGCAATAGCGGGCATCCAACCGATCACGCACGGCGTCTCGCACGGTGCGCCGCCGAAATCACGCGGCGTGATGTTCGCCGTACGTAGCCCGTCGACTGCCTGGAGGATGTCCGCGACCGGCATCTGGAAGGCGAGATGGAGGCGCAAGCCGAGCGGCCCCGGCGCTTCCCAGAGGCCGAGCATCGCGTTGCCCGGCGCGCCGACCCACAAGAACGCGACGCGACGCTCCGGCACCGTGTGCGCGAGCGGCAGTCCGAGCACATCCCGATAAAAGCCGACCGACCGGCCAAGGTCCGCCACCGTAAGATGCGTTTCAAAGAGTCCCGTGATATTCATCACCGCCTCCTGATCCGAAAGACGCCGTTCGCTCCGTTGTCCGTTTCTCTCCCTCGCTCCGAGCGTAGCATGTCTCAGCGAATAAAGCAAGTAAATATTGTTTTTATTTGCGAAAGTCTGCGTCCAGCGTATACTAGCGTGGTACCGGCGCCGTAGATGCCGCAAGGAGCAAAGATGCCGACCGAGATGCACCCCGCCTTGACCGCGATGCCCGAGACGCGCCGCCAGATCGTGACGCTCCTGAAGAAGCAAGGTTCCGCGCGCTCGGAGGGGATCGCGGCGGCGATTGGCGTGACCTTGAGCGGCACGCGCCAGCACATGACCGCATTGGAACGCGAAGGGTTGATCGCGCATTCGGACCTGCGCGACGGACGCGGTCGCCCGAAGTACGTCTATTACCTCACGCCGCTCGCCGACAGCCTTTTCCCGCGCAACTACGCGGACCTGACGAACGAACTGCTCGAATACGTCGAGGAGGCCGATCCGGAACTCTTGGAACGGATCTTCGAGAAGCGGGGCGAGCGCCGTCTCGAACGCGCGCGGCAACGCACTAGTGGTCTATCGTTCCGCGAGCAAGTCCGCGTCATCACCGAACTCCTTGATGAGGACGGCTACCTCGCGGCTTTTGCGGAGGAACCCGACGGAGCGTTCCGCATCGTCGAGCACAACTGCGCGGTGATGGATGTCGCCCGCAAATACAGCCATGCTTGCCGCACGGAAATCGCCTTCCTGCGCGCCGCACTCCCCGATGCCGAGGTCACCCGCATCTCCCATATGATCGCCGGTCAGCACATCTGCGCCTACGACGTGCGGCCGAAAGCAGCCACGCTGGCGGAGTAGATTCGGTTACTTCGTGTTCACCTGCACAACCGTGCTGACCGGATTGGTCATCCCGCTCGCCTGCGCGTAGACGCGCCACGTACCCGGTGAAGACAACGCGAGTGTCCCGCTGAGCGTGCCGTCGCCGCCGACGGTCGCGGCGATTGGCGCCTGATTCGTGCCATCGGGCGCGGTCGCCCAGAGCGTCACCGTCGCGCCGGGCATCCATCCATTACCGGTGAAGCCGAACGGCGATCCGACAAAGGCGTACGGGACATTCGGCACGAAGGTTGGCACGCCGTAGGCACTGCCATAGCCGCCGCTGTTGCAGCCGTTAACGTACGGATACAGCACGACACCGCTCGACGGAACGGCGTAATTATATCCCGGCCCCGGATACACGCCGCCGTAGGGCGCGCCGGTGAACGGATAGCCGGTGTTCGCATAGCCGCCGTTGATCGGCAATGATCCGGGGATGCAGACATCGTACGCTGGGTAGGTTTGCGTCACATACGGATAGCCCGGTGGCACGACGGGATACGGCAGCGCACCGGCGATGTTGCTCACCGCGTGCGTACCCGATCCGTAGCCGCGCGCGTCAATTTGGTAGAGTGCGGTGTCCTGATACGGCACGACGCCGGTAATCGCGCCCACCGGGTTCGCCGTCGCCGGGCCGAAGGGGAGCGTGCTGCCATCGTATCTGATGCCGTTGACCTGCACGAGTTCGCCGGGGTAAAAGCCGTTGCCGTCGAACTGGATGCCTCCCCCGACGACGCGCGCGACGAGGCTTGAGGCCGCGACCGGCATCGCCGCCAGCGTGCAAAGAAAGCCGACCCCGATCAGGAACCCGAAACCCTTGCCGATCCGGTTCAGCACGACCGTCCCTCCTCGCCACCCATCCATAGACCGCGTCCTCCCCTTTGTACCGTAGGCGCGGCGGATTGGGAAGAAGATGTAAAAAGACCGACAACCGATGCGCCCACGGCCCTTCTCCGCTATGCTCACGCCAGGGCCGACGATGCCGACAACGGCGGGACGAGAGGAGCGACCGAATGAAAATCACCGGGCTGGATGTGGTGCGCGTGCGCGTCAACCATCGCGGCGACTGGGTATTCGTGCACATAGCGACCGACGAGGGGCTGACGGGCCTCGGCGAGGCGTCGCACGGCGGCTTTACACCGCAACGCGACGACATCGTGACGGCGATCCTCCAAACGCAGTGCGCGCCGATCCTGACCGGACGAGATCCGCGCGCAGTGACGGCGGCGACCGCTGCGCTCCAACCGCTCGTGGACGGGCTGGCGTCCGCGACGGCAGTGTCGGAGTGCGAGCAGGCGCTCTGGGACATCGCCGGCAAGGCGGCGGGGCTGCCAATCTACCGACTGCTCGGCGGTCCGGTGCGCACGCAGATTCCGCTCTACGCGAACATCAATCGTGCCGCCCGCGAGCGGACACCGGAAGACTTCGCGCGGCACGCAACCGATGCCGTCGCCGCCGGATTCCGTGCCGTAAAATGCGCCCCCTTCGACGGCATAGATCAACGCCGCGTCCAGGAACCCGAGCAACGCGCCCGCGTGCAGCGCGGTGTCGCCTGCGTCGCCGCCGTCCGCGACGCGGTCGGACAAGAGATTGATCTGTACGTGGACTGCCACAGCAAATTCGACGCGCCAACCGCGCTGGCCGTGGCGCGGGAACTCGCCGCGCTCGGCATCCGCTGGTTCGAGGAACCCGTGCCGACCGAGGAACGCGAAACGCTGCACGCCTTGCGGCCCGCTGTCCACGCGCTCGGCATGGAACTGATCGGCGGCGAATTGCTGTACGGCGTCGCCGGTTTCCTCCCCTACCTTGCACCGCGCATCTTCGACCTCGTGATGCCGGATGTGAAGCATTGCGGCGGGATCGCAGCGACCGTCGCCATCGGGAACGTCGCCGATGCGTGCGGGGTCACCATCGCACCGCATAATCCGAGCGGCCCCGTTTCGATGGCGGCGAGCGCGCACGCGTCGGCCACGTTGCCCCACCTCCGCGCATTGGAACATGCCTGGGGCGAAGCGCCATGGCGTCCGCACCTGCTGACGCCGCACGAGCGCATCGAAGACGGCATGTACGTCCTGCCGGAAGCGCCCGGCCTCGGTATCAAACTCTCGGACGAGATCGTCCGCGCGCATCGGGTGTGAGGCGGACAGTCGCGATGGAACTGATGCGAGAAAGGTGGTGGCGGGCTTTAGCCTGCTCCGCCCGATTGTGACACGCTAAAGCCCGCCACCACCGGGAAAGCGGCGGGATCGGCGGTGGTGACAACCTTGCGATGACGACGCCAGGATAGGTGACGTGATAGCATTGTCCCGTCGCGAAGGAGCCGGGGACTGCACAGAGGGGTCGGACGAGAGGGAGGGGATTTGGAAAGACTTGCCACGCGACGCGTCCGCATGATCGTCATACTCGCCCTCATTCTGAGCGGTGCACTCTTGCTGCCACGTATTGGGCGCTCTGCACCCCGTGCAGCCAACCAGCCCGGTCAGCCCCGAGTGACTACCCCCGTCACGCTCTCGGTGGCCAGCGCCCCACCCGCGTCACCGACGGCGGAACCGACCATCGCGCCGACCATCGTGCCCCCGGTCGCCCCAGTCTTCGCGGCGCGCGCCGTCGGCCTGCGGGCGAGCGAACCGACCCCGACGCCGGTGCCGCCGACGCCGACACCGAAGCCTGCCGTAGCGAACGGCCCGCTGCTCACCAGCCGCCTCGTGACGTTCTACGGCCACCCTGACAACAATCGCCTCGGCATCCTCGGCGAGTTTGCTACCCCAGCGGCGATGATCGCCAAGTTGAAAGCGCAGACCGCCGCCTATCAGGTCGCCGACCCGTCGCGACCCGCGATCCCGACAATCGAGTTGATTGCCTCCGTCGCCTCCGACAGGCCGGGCGACGA
The DNA here is from genome assembly GCA_038231255.1 of Thermomicrobiales bacterium. Lineage (GTDB taxonomy): Bacteria > Chloroflexota > Chloroflexia > Thermomicrobiales > JALYUS01 > JALYUS01. The sequence continues at coordinate 72,038 of JBBRLR010000005.1, forward strand.
CGGGCTGTACCTCAACCGGACGCGCCTGCCGCTGATCGAGCAGTACGCGCAGATCGCCGAGCAGAACAACTGTCTGCTCCTGCTCGATATTCAACTGGGATATGACAGCATGGCGAACGAGGTCGCGCGGCTCGCCCCGATCCTGAAACGGGGCAACGTCCATCTCGCGATTGACCCGGAATTCCACGTCAAGCGCGGCGAGGTGCCGGGCGATGCGTACGGCAGCGTCACGGCGGCGGAAGTGACCACCGCGCAGAAGATGCTCGCGGACATCGTGACGCAAAATGGGATCACCGACAAAGTCCTCGTTATCCACCAATTCCGCTTCGATATGCTGCCGGACAAGGAGAACATCAAACCCGTCCCGCATGTGCAGATCGCCGTCATCATGGACGGCTTTGGCGGACCCGGCGCGAAGTCCGAGAATTATAAAACGTTCATCCACGACGAGCCGATCCAGTACGGCGGCATCAAACTCTTCTACAAACAGGACAAACCCCTGATGACACCCGCCGACATCGTCGCCCTCGACCCCAGTCCGCTCGTCGTTATCTATCAGTGATCGCCACTTGTTCCGCGCCGATAGGAGACGAACGAGAAACGCGCCACCGAGATGGCAGCGCGTTTTTGGTTTCGTGCATGGTGAGCCCGGTGGGATTCGAACCCACGACCAATGGATTAAAAGTCCACTGCTCTACCGCTGAGCTACAGGCCCATCGCCCGAAATCGTACCATGCGGCGGCGGGCGGCGCAATTCGGTTCGTCAGCCGGGGAAGCGTCTCAGGGGTGATCGATCCGCTGCATGCCGCCGACCCTGGTAGCGCAGGCTTTCCAGACTGCGTCCCTGTCGCAGGTTGGAAAGCCTGCGCTACCAACACGCGCCCAACACGCCCGCCAGAGATGACCGATCACCTGTTGAGACGCTTCCCCGCTAGCCGGTGATGCGTTGCAGTTCGGTATGTGCGGTTTCCGGGTCCAGGGATTGTTGCAGCACACGCTGCACGACGCCGTTGCGATCAATCATCAGGTGGGTCGGGAAGTTCGTGATGCGGTACGGGCCGATGTCGCGCGAGCCGTCATTGAAAACGAGCGTGCCGGTCATGCGCAAGTCCTGGTAATACTTCAGCCCGTCCTGCCGCATATCGGCGGTGTTGACGAGGAGCAGGACGAGATCGGGATGCGTCGCCCGCTCCTGCGCATAAACCGCCTGTAGGTCGGGCATCTCCGCCTTGCACGGCCCGCACCATGACGCCCAGAAATTCACCCAGACCGGGCGACCATTAAGGGTCGCCATGTCGAAGGGTGTGCCGTCGGCGGTCGTCAACGGCAATGCCGCGAGGTGGTCACCGATGTGCGGCACAGTGCGGCCCGGATCGGATAGGCCCGCGCCGCCGTTATCGCGGTTAAAGAGCGCGATGCCGAGGATGATGGCCACCGCGATCAGCAGGCCACCACCGACTTGCACGCCGCGCGGCAGGGTGCGGAGCGGCGGTGCGGATTCCGGCATCGTCGCGTCGCGGGGAGCGTCCGCCAGCCGCTCAGTCTCCACCGAGACCACCCGGTCCGATGAACCCATGCAGTCCGGTGAACCAGTAGTTGCCGTAGTAGGTGAAAATCGTCGCTACGAAGCCGACAATCAGGATGATCGCCGTCCCGCGCCCCTTCATGCCGCGGACGACGCGCGCGTGCATATAAAAGCCGTAAATCAGCCATGTCACAAGCGCGGAGGTCTCCTTCGGGTCCCACGTCCAGAAGCCGCCCCACGCCTCCGATGCCCAGATGCCACCCAGGACGAGCGTCAGGAACATCAGCGGGAAGCCGACGACCGTCGCGCGGTAGCCGACCTCATCGAGCACGTCCAGCGACGGCAGTTTGTCCGTGCGCACCCGCTCCTGGATCAGGTACATCGCGCCCGCTGCGAAACCGATGGTGAAAAAGCCGTACGCGAGCATCGCCATCGGGACGTGAATAGCGATCCACTTGCTTTGCAAGGCGGGGATCAGGCCCGCGACCTGCTTTTCGGAGTCCGGGCGCGAGATGCCGTAGAGCATGATCGCGGAGGCTGCGGCCATCGCCATCGCGCCGAGCGCCTTGACCGGGTAGATGCGCGACATGATGTAATAGGCGAGGCAGATCGTCGTCGCGAAGGCGAGCGCGAACTCGTACATATTGCCGTATGGGCCGCGCTTCGAGACGATGGTGCGAAAAACCAGCGCGCCGATCATGAAGAGCAGGGCCGAGCGCTGCATATACGTCGCGATGTATCCGGCCAACGTCGGGCCACCCGCCGTGCGCTCCGCCGTCATGCCGGTCGTGATCGTGCCACCCGCGCTCGTTTGCATCCGCGCGGTACGCACGCGGAACAGCCCGACCCCGTAGGTCGCGTAGAGGATCGTGGACGCGATGGCGCAGACCAGCGCGCCATACAAGCAATACGACGAAAACTTCAGTGCTCCCAGCATCGCTCATTACCCCTTCGTCCGCCCACCCGGCGGATCAGTCGCTGACCAGCGTCACCGTTTCCGGTTTCGATTCCGGCCGTGTGTGATTGCCAATCGTCATCCCGTCGCCCGCTGCGGGCGCGCCCCGCTCGCCGATTTCCGCCGCGAGCCGCTCGAACTCCTTCGCGCCGAAGATGTCCAGTTTCACCTGCGCGCCAATATGCATCCGCGCCGTGCCGTCCGGCTGCGGGAGGACGAGCGCGCGCACGCGGCGATGCGGCACGTAGAACGTTACCATGATGCTGAAAAAGATCAGCGCGGCGGCGGTAATAATCACCGGCAGGCCGGGATTATGGGTGATCTGCAACCCCGTGAAGCGCACCTCGCGCTGAAAGGTGAACGTTAGCCCGCCAATCGTCACCGCGCCGCCCGGATCGAGCCTGCCCGTGCCGATCGGGGCCAAGCCCGCCTTCACCGCTCGGTTGTCGAAGATCGCAATCGCCATCTGCCCGACGCCGATCTTCTCGTCCTGCGAGCCTGCCGACGCGACGAGGCGCACGGTCACGCCGAGATCGTCCAGCCGCTGCACGCCCGTCGGCTCGAACTCGCCGAGGTGGTCGGTGAACTGTCGCGCGAACGTCCGGTCGTCCGAAACAAAGATCGGGATGCTGTCATCCCAGCGCACCGTACCCGTCGCCGCGTCGGTAACGACAAACTTCGCCGCCTGCCCGTAGGTCGCCTGATGCAGCGAAACGCCGCCGTAGCCGATCGGGCTATTGACGCGCAGCCGCCCCGTCGCCACCCGCTGATCGCCGCGCAGAATTTCAATATCCGAGTAATAATCCCGCGCGCGACCGTCGTCGTAGTACGAATCCACAAATCCGTCGTTGCGGACGCTCAATCCCGTGCCGTGTCCGATCGCGCGCACGGAGCCATCGGGGACGAGAAAGCCGATCTCGCGCCAGCCGAAGATGGAAGCGATCAGCGCGCCGAACATTAGCAGGACAAGGCCCGTATGGAACGGAAAAGTCGCCAGCAGGCTGTAGCGGTTCTTGTCACCGTAGAGATGGGTCGCACCGCTCTTTTCGTCCCGCCATGTCAGTGTGCGGTAGCGATGCGCGCCGAGTACGGAGGTAAAGGCGTCCACACCTTCCGCCGGTGTCGCCATTTCCAGCGTCCGGGATGATTTGACGGCGCTGAAAAAGCCCGTGGAGGTGCGAATGCCGGGTCGCCAGATGCGCTGCGCGATGCCAGGCCAGCGGTTCACCATCCCACCGAGAATGATGCTGACGATCAGCAAGCCGAGCGTCAACAAAAAGAGCGGCGATTCCCAGACTGCCCAGTCGGACCACCACCGCATCAGACCGCTCATTGCCGGGATGGTCCGTGCGATGCTCGATGGCAAGGTTGATTGCGCGATTGTGGCGAGCAGGATCCAGACGATCGTCGTGCCGATCAGCCAGAGCGCGACGCGCACCGACGTGAAGAACCACCAGACAGCGTCGAGGAACGCCGTGAGGGCGCGTCGTCCGGTTGTGGGGGTGACATCGGTCGTTGCCGAAGGGGGCATGGGGCAAACTCCATTGTTTGCGTCCACGGTCGCGGATGTGGCGCCCGCGATCCGCCCGCACACCACATCAACCGCGCCAAATTATACCACAGCCATCGCGACCGCTCAGGTCACGCCGGGGATATTAATCGCCGGGGCATACTGAGCGAGGCGTGAGAGCGTGTCGGTGAGCAACAGGACGCCGATCCCGATCAGGAAGAGGCCGCTGACGATGGAGATGACGCCGTAGTAGCGATTGATGCGCCGGAGGGCGCCGCTCGCCTTGCCGAACAGCAACGCGACGCACAAGAATGGTACACCCAGGCCGAGTGAGTACACAAAGAGCAGTAATCCGCCATTCGCGGGCTGCGCGCCGACGACACCGTAGATGCCCGTCAGGATTGGCCCGACGCACGGCGACCAGCCCGCCGCGAAGAACACCCCGATCAGGAATGATCGCCCGAACATCGGCGCTACGCTACGTCGTTCGACACGCGGTGTCAGATTCGTCTCCTGCCCCGCTGCCGGACGCGGGTACGCGACGATGCCAAGCCCGTCCCGCCTCCGGCTCCCGCCGAGAAATCCCGCGCCCGGCTGCATCTTGATCGTGCGGTTCAGGAAGGGAATGCGGATCAGGCCGAGCGTATGGAACCCGAGCAGAATGACGACAACGCCGCCGACCCAGCGCACGTACCCCTGCGCCGATTGGACGTTGGTGAGGAACTGACCGATCGCGATACCGAAGAGCGTAAATACCGCCGAAAAGCCGAGGACGAAAGCGAGGCCATTGAGCAGCAATGACCGGCGCTGCGGCGCGACATCGTCACCCACCGTCGTCCCGGCGAGGTAGCCGATATACCCCGGCACCAGCGGCAGGACGCACGGCGAGACGAACGAGAGCAGGCCGCCGAGAAAAGCGAGCGGGATGCCGAAGATCAGCGGCGCTCCCTGGACGCGAACATCCATGATGATTTGCACAGGATGAACCCCCATCGCGACGCAACCCATCACTATGATACCGCTAAATCGCCGCCAATTCACTCGACAACGAGGAATAACCGAACGACGCCTGATGCGCTGAGGCGCGGCGTCTGCGATAATCCCGGTATCGAAAGGGGAGCGACGGTGCCACGCGCAACGGGACAACGAACGTATCGCACCGAGGGGATCGTCCTCCGCAGCCGCGACCTGCGCGAGGCGGATCGCATCCTGACGATCATCACGCCCGATCGCGGCAAGGTCCGCGCGGTCGCCAAAGGCGTGCGCAAGATGACCAGCAAGAAATCCGGTCATCTCGAACCCTTCTGCCGATGCGCGATGCTGCTCGCGCAAGGGCACGATCTGGACATCATCACGCAGGCGGAGATGATCGAGCCGTTCACGCATCTCCGGTCGGATTTGGATCTGCTCGGCCCCGCCTACTACCTTGCCGAATTGGTGGATACGTTCTCCGAGGAGGAGAGCGGCAGCCGCGCACTTTACGACGCGTTCGTCGCCGCCCTCGTCGCGCTCGATGTTGGCGCGGATGTTTCCGCAACGAGCCGCTGGTTCGAGTTGTTTATTCTGACGCTCAATGGCCTCGCGCCGTCGTGGTCGGCATGCGCCGGGTGCGACGCGCCGGTCGCGGCGGATGTGCCGTACGTCTCCAGCATCGAGCGCGGCGGGCTGCTCTGCCCCGCGTGCCGGCAACTCGACGTGCTCGCGAAGCCGATCGAGACAGCGACGATCAAGGCGCTCCGCCTGCTGGCCCGCGAGCCGCTCGCCCGGATTGTCCAGGTGCGCCTGCCGCCGGACGCGCTGGACGAGGCAGGCACGGCGCTCGGCCGATGGATTCGCGCCGCCGCCGAGCATGATTTGCGGTCGCCTCTCGTGCTGCAACGGTTGGACGACGGGTATCGGGCGGAAAGGGAGGGACGCGATGGCCTACATTGACGACCTGATGGGCAATGGCGAAGAACGGCTCTTCGAGGCGCATCCGCATTGGACGGTGCTGGCACAGCGGATCGTCGGCAGCGCCTTCCTGACGATCCTGCTGATCGTCATCGGCGTCGTCGCGAAGGTCAAGGTTGGCCACGGCAATCTCGGCCTTATCCTGCTCGCGATCTTCCTGATCGCAGCGGCCGTCTTTTTTGTACAGGTCGTGATCCAGACCCTGCGCTGGCGTAACGAGCACTATATCATCACCGATCACCGCGTCATCCAGGTATACGGCTTGCTCGGCAAACACTCGATTGACTCGTCCCTCAACATGATTAACGACCTCGTCACGAATCAAACGGTTTTCGGGCGCATGTTCAACTACGGCGACCTACAGATCGTCACCGGCAACGATGTCGGCACAGACACGCTCGAACACGTCGCCGACCCGCTCGCCTTCAAACGCGCGGTACTGGCGGCGCGCGACGCCTACGCGGACCGGTTGAGCGGCTATCGCGCCGCCCCACCGCCGCCCGCTATGCCCGGTCGCGAAGACGCCACAGACTTAATCGCCAGGCTCGCCGATCTGCGTGATCGGGGTGCAATCTCGCAGGCGGAGTACGACACCAAGCGCATCGAACTGTTGAATCGGATTTGAGCGTGGTGCCCCGCATCGTTCCAGCGGCTCGTGCCTGAGGCGGAACAGGACTTGCAGAGAAGAACCGGCGGCGCGCAAGTTGCTATAGAGCATTCGGCGGAATAAAGGAGGCGACCAGTGGCAGTGACGACGAACGACCAGGGACCCAAGGGGCAAAAGGCCGCGCGGCTCGGCGCGGGTGGCGCGCTCTCGGCGGGCGCGGTGGCGCTCATCATGTACATGCGCAGCGAGCAGGGGCGAAACAAACTCACATCGCTCTTCGGCTCGCAGTTCGCGAACATTGACGAGCAATTGCAAGGAGCGATGCGCGAGAACATGCCGTTGATCGAGGAGTCCATTGACCGGCTGATCGAGATGCTGCAACAGGGCGTCAGCAGCCTGAGCGAGGAGATTAACCGCCTCGGCGACGAAGCGAAGTCGCGTATTCACCAGTACGTCAATGTCCTCGACGAGCAAGCGAAACCATCGTCGGAGTCGTAGAACGGCAACGGAACGAAGATCGAACCACCAAGACACTAAGGACACCAAGAGAATACAATGAGGAAAACAGAGAAATCTCTTTATTCTTCCCTTGGTGTCTTGGTGGTTCGATTCTTTTGATTACGGCACGACGACGCGTGCCCCCTCGCTGACGCCGCTCGCGATGACGATCACGCCATTGGCGCGGATGCCCGTGCGCACTTCGACGCGCGCGCGCGATCCGTCGTCGTGCAGGACGGTCAGGAAGGTTTTCGCGCCGATTGTTTCGACCGCGAGATCGGGCACGACGAGGACATTGCGCTCTGTGCGGGTCGCGACCGTCACATCCGCACCCATCCCCGGTCGCAAATCGAGATCGGGCGGCCGGGTGAAGATCACGCTGCCCTCGTAGATCGTTCGCCCACCCCGATTCGTCGAGAGCGGCGCGACGGAGGCGAGCGAGCCGGTGATTTCGCGGCCAGGGAATGCATCAAAGATGATCTTCGCGGTGCGGTTGTCGCCAAGCCGGGGAATATCCAGTTCGTCCACGTCAATCGTCAGGACGAGGTTCTGCAGATTGGCGATTTGCGCGACCTCCTGCCCCTGATTGTAACTCCCTTTTTCGGCGACGGAGACCGACAGGATCGTGCCGTCTATCGGCGCGAGGATGAGCGCGCGCCGCAGTGCATCCCGTGCCGTATCGAGGCGGCGTTGTGCGTCCTGCACCGCCACCTCGGCGGTCACAATCGCCGCCCGTCCGCCCGTGTCGCCATTGTTCCGGGCGCGCGCACCCGTTAGTCCGTACTGCGCCGCATCGAGTGCGTCGGTCGCCGCCTGGAGGTCCTGCCGCTGGCGCGTGTCATCCATCGCCGCGACGACCTCGCCCGCGCGGACGGGATCGCCTGCCTTGACCGCGACCAGCCGGATCGTGCCCGCCTGCGGGAGTGGGATCGGCACCTTACCCGTCACATCAACCTTGCCGGTCGCCCGGACGGTCGCGCTCAATTCCGCTTGCCGCTGCACCGTCACGGTATGGATCGTGCCGTTCCGGGTACGGAAGAACCCGGCCCACACCACCGCCCCGGCGATGCCCACGACAAGGAGGAGAACGACCGCGAGCGTCGCGACACGCCTACTCATAGCGCACCGCCTCGATGGGCCGTAGCCGCGCCGCGAGGATGCCGGGCGCGACGCTCGAACCCGCCGCGACGATGAGCGTCAGCGCGCAGGTGAACAACAGAACGAGCGGTGAAAGCGTGAACTGCAGGCGGAAGAGTTTCGATCCGGCGAGCGCGACCAGGTATCGAGCGAGCGCGTAGCCGCCGACAAGCCCGATCCCGTAGCCGCATGCGCCGAGCACAAGTCCCTCACTGACCAGGAGGCGCAGGAGCGCGCCGCTGCCTGCGCCGATCGAGCGCAGGATGCCCAGCTCGCGCCGCCGTTCGGTGATGTTGAGCACCAGGGTATTCATCAGCCCCATCACGCCGATAATCGCGACGACAATGACCATGGCTAACAAGAGCAATGTCAGGATACGGATCGTGCCCTGGGTGCTCGCGCGGTCCTCAAATGCGGCGATGGCCTCGGGATTCAGCGGCCGGAACTGCTCCTCGAAACGATGGATGGCGGCGTTCACACCAGCGGGCGAACTGTCTGTAAAGCGCACCGCGTAGAATGTCGCGCTATCGCCACGGCCCCGGAGGCTATTCGCGTTTTCCGGGGTCAGAAAAACTTTCCCCGTCGCGCTGCTGCCGAGATAGGTGCTCTCATCATCCACGATCCCGACAATGCCGTACAGCTGCTCGCGTGCCCGGACGACGACCGTGAGTTGGCTCCCAGCGTGCAGGTCGAGACGGTGCGCAAGATTCGCGGTCACGACGATCTCGTACGGTTCGTTCGCCGTATACCAGCGCCCCTCGACCACCTGATGCTTATACAGGCTCGTTTCAGCAGGAATGCCCCAGAGGTCGGTGCGCGTCTGCTGGACATACGCTTCGTCGCGGACCCAGCCCTCGGCGGCAACGATGTCCGTATCGCGTCGCAACTCACCGACGAACTCGAGGGAGAGGGGCGCGCGGTTGAAATCGAGCCATGCGTCGGCGGCATAAGTCGCGTAAAGGTTGTCAATCGTCGTCGTCACCGACGCATTCAGCGCCTGCGTGCCAATAAACGCCGCCGCGCCGATGCCGACGACGAGGATAGTGATGATCGAGCGGACGCGCCGCCGCCAAGTATTGCGAATCGCCATCGCGAACATCGCGGTCGTGCCGCGCAGCCGTGCGAGCGCCCGCTGAATGACGCCGGCGCCATAATCGGCCCGCACGCCGTAGTTGCGCAACAGTTCGAGCGCCGAGACGCGCGTCCCTTGCCACGCCGGGATCAATGCCGCGCCGACACCCACACCAACGCCGACGCCGACGCCCAGCAGCACCTCGCGCGGCGCGATCGTGAACGGTGGCAACGTCAGGCCAATCAGGCCACCAAGAAATGCCGTCAGCCGCCCCCCGCCGAGGACACCGACCCCAAGCCCAATCGCACTCCCTGCGATGCCGACGATCAATGCGGGAAAGAGATAGGTCCGCAGCACCTGCCAACGATTCGCCCCGAGGGCGCGGAGGATGCCGACTTGCCGCATCTCCTCCGCCATCACCGCAGTCATCGTATTCCAAACGAGAAAGCCACTGAGGATGACACCGATCACCGAGAAGACCGACATCAGAAGGAGGAGCGCGCCTAGCTCCTTTGTGCCTGCCGCATTCTGCGGGTCGCGGATGGACCCCGGCCCGTGCGGGATGCCGCGCTTATCCAACACGCGGATCATTGCTCGCTGCGTCTCGGTACCGCGACGCAGTTCATCGAGCTTGACGAGCAGTTGGTTGTCGCCCTGCTCTTTGCGCCATTGTTCGACGTCTGCGGCGGGGGCATAGCCGGTGGCGCGGTTCTGGATCGAGGCGTCGGCTTCGCCGGGTGTCCGCGTGAAACCGCTGATCCGCGCGTAGACGGGTTGCGACGCGACCGTTTCCCGAAAGGCGATCGTATCGCCGATCGCGACGGGCTGGAGGCTCCGCGCGGAGGCGTCGAGCACCGCTTCACCTTTCCCCGGCCAATGCCCCTCGATGAGCGTCGGGATATTGACCCGCAGGTCGTTGAAGTCTCGGATGCCGTAGATCAAGACATCGCGATACGGCCCGCCGTTCGTCCATTGGAGGTAGTTCGCCACGCGGGTCTCAATGGCCTGAACATTCTCCATCTCCGCGAAAACATTCTGAAGGCTGGTCGGGAAACCACGCACATTGATGAACAGGTCGGACTGGGACGCGCTGACGTACGCGTCATGCTGGGCGCGTGCGAGATTACGCGCTGTGTAGGCAATCGCGACGACGCCGGCAACGCCGATGACGATGCCGATCAGCAGCAGCGCCGACCGCAGGCGGCGCACGCCGAAATCGCGGAATGTTTTGGTGACCAATACCGTCATGCGCGTGCAATGCCGTTCCGCCGCACCCACCCGTTACACCGTTTCGGTCGCCTCCGCGTACGCGGCCTCATCAGGGGCATGTAGCGCGGCAGAGGCGCCAGTGTCCTCGATAATCACGCCGTCCGCAAGCCCGATGATGCGCGGTGCACGCGCCGCCAGCCGCGCATCGTGCGTGACGATCAAGAGCGTGCGCGTGCCATCGGCGAGTTCCGCGAGCAATTCGATGATCCGTTCGCCCGTCGCCGAGTCGAGGTTGCCCGTCGGCTCATCCGCGAGCAGGATCGCCGGGTCGTTGGCGAGCGCGCGGGCGATGGCGACGCGCTGCTGCTCCCCGCCCGACATCTGCGACGGCAGGCTAGACGCGAGATCGGCGACGCCGACGCGCTCTAGCAGGGCCATCGCCCGCTTCCGTCGCTCGCCGCGCCACCACCCGCGCAGTTCCATCGGCAGCACAACATTCTCGATTGCCGTCAGGGTCGGCATCAGTTGGAAGAACTGGAAAACAATCCCGACTTGCCGACCGCGCCACCGCGCCAGTCGCTCCTCGGACAGATGCGTCATTTCCTGACCGTTGACCCAGACCTCGCCCGCGCTCGCCCGGTCTATGCCGGCGAGCAGGTTCATCAGCGTACTCTTGCCGCTGCCGGACGGGCCGACAATTGCCACCCACTCGCCGCGCGCAATCGTGAAGGTCGCATCCTGGAGCGCCGTTACTATCCCACGCCCCGTCGTGTACCGGCGCGTCGCGTGCGCGAACTGGATAACCGGACCCGGCATCGGGATTGGCGTCGGTTCAACGGCGGCGCTACTGGCGGTCACGGCCAACATGATCTGCCAGCGTGCGGAACCAGGTCACGACGAGGACGACGAAGGCGCACGCCACGATCAGCGTCACGATGGCATGTGCGTGATCGTTCGGCACGCTGTCCATCCAACCCCGCACATCGTGCCAGACCTCCGGCACCATCAATTGCCGTTGCCGCCCTACATCGGGGCGTGTGTCCCCGGCGATAGCGACGACAAAGGTGAGGCAGAGCATCAGAAAGGTGAGCACCACACCGAGCGCGCCGACCGCGAAGGCGACGACGTGCGGCATCTGCTTGCTTTGCTGCTGCTGCCGGTAGACCCACGGCGGCGGCAACGGGCGGACATGAGAGAGGACGCGCTCCGTCAGGTCCGGCGCGCTCTGTATGCGCTGCATGCCGGACGCATGAGCGGGCCACATGTCCATCGCCTCGACGAACTGACGACACGCGGCACACTCCTCGACGTGCGCCTGGACCGCATGCCGCGTTTCGGCGTCGAGGGGCTGTTCGAGCGATTGGAGAAGCAGTTTACGGGTGGGCTTGCAATGCATCGGCAAGCCTCCCGTCGCCATTCACCAGCGCCGCCAGCGCATTGCGCGCGCGATGCAGGCGCGCCTTGATCGTGCTCACGGGCAAATCAACGACTTGGGCGATCTCTTCATAGCCGAGGTCGTGCCAATAGCGCAGCAACAACACGAGTCGGTAGTGTTCGGGCAATTTCGCGAGCAGGTTGCGCACGGTATCCTGCTGCTCCTGCACCAGCGCCGCCGCCTCCGGCCCGCGCGAGCGCGCCCGCATCCAGGTGGAGATATTTTCGAGCGGCACCAGCCATGGACGCTTGCGACGGAGCAAATCTATGCAGTAATGGCTGGCAATCGAGAGTACCCAAGTGGAAAATCGGTGGTCGGCGTCGTAAGTTGCGAGCCGGCGGTAGATGCGCAAAAATACTTCCTGGGCGGCATCCTCCGCCTCGCCGGCATCGCCGAGCATCCGGTACGCGAGGTTGTAGACCGCCGTTTGGTAGCGCGTCACGAGTTCCGCGAATGCCCGCTCGTCCCCCGCGACTGCCCGCTCGATCAGGATGCCTTCGTCCGCATCGTGAATGGTCGAATTGTGATGATAGGTCGCGATCCGGTGGTGATCGTGGACAATCGCGTCCAATATCTCGCCATCGTCGTCCGTCGTCTGTGTTGCCGTCGCCGTCATCGTACTGTTCGCTTTCATCAATCCAAATCGCACCCGCGTGCGGCTCTTTAATAAGATACGAAACACGGCCCTCTGTGTTTCACTCTGTTAAACACCGCGCCAAGGAAAAAGCGGACGGGGTTTCGCACGCCGCGCACCCCGTCCGCCTCAACGATCACTGGTCGGGGCGAGAGGATTTGAACCTCCGACCCCCTGCTCCCAAAGCAGGTGCGCTACCGGGCTGCGCCACACCCCGAATGCGTACAGCATAGCCGATGCCGCCCGAATGGTCAACCGAAAGTCGTTCTGTGATACGCTGTCGCCGGTCGTGCCGGATGCCGGGAGGGAGGGAACGCGAATGTTCATGCACGCGGGGAAGCCGATGCGCGGTCAGCCGCAGCCCGCGCGCGACGCGGTCGCGGCCCTGCCGCAGTTGCAGGTCTCCCGCCATCCGGTCGTCGCGCACAAACTGACGATCTTGCGGGATATGACGACGGACAGCGCCGCGTTCCGGCATGCGATGACCGACCTGACCGTCTGCCTCGCGTACGAGGCGCTCGCGGCGATGCGCACGACGCACACACGCGTCCAGACACCCCTGGAGGAGACGGATGGGACGACGCTTGGCGAGCGGTTCGCCATCGTGCCCGTCCTGCGCGCCGGCCTCGGCATGGTGGACGGATTTTTGGCGCTCTTCCCTTCCCTGCAAGTCTGGCACATCGGCCTGTATCGCGACGAAACCTCCCTCCAGCCGGTGACGTACTACAACCGGCTCCCCGGCCTCGCGACGGTGGATACCTGCTTCGTGCTCGACCCGATGCTCGCGACGGGCGGGAGCGCGGTGAAGACGATTACGATCCTCAAGGAATGGGGCGCGCGGAGTATTTCGTATGTCGGCATCATCGCCGCACCGTACGGCGTCCAGCGGCTCGTGAACGCGCATCCCGATGTTTCCATCCACGTCGCGGCGCTCGACCGCGAATTGAACGACGACGGCTACATCGTGCCGGGTCTCGGCGACGCCGGCGACCGGCTCTATCGGACGAGCGGCGACTTGCCGCCGTCCGCTGATTCCGAGGCGTGAGCGCGTCGCGCCCGCGCCTCCTACGAAAGGAAAACGCATGACGAGTTTCCTCGAACGAGAAGCAGCCCGACGGCCCGGCGCCTGGGAATCGCCGTTTAGTGCGAACATCATTGCGCAGACACGGCTGATCGGCTCGCCACTCGCGTCGCCGGACGGGCGGTACGTCGCGTACGTCCAGGACTACAATCAGCGCGCCGATCTTTGGGTCGTGCCGAGCGGCGGTGGCATCTCGTGGCTCGTCACCGCCGACGCCCCCTGCACGCCCGCATTTACCGGTGGAATCGGCGCGGGCTTCGTCTGGACACCCGACAGCGCCGCGCTCATCTACACGTCGCCGGACGACGGCAAACTCCGCCGCGTGTCGCGCGAAGGAGGCCGCGCACAAAAAATCAGCGATGGCGAAGGCGGCAATGCCTCCCCGTGCGTCGCGCCGGACAGCTCGTGCGTCGCCTATCTCGTGGATCGCGGCGATGTAGATGAGCAGATGTTCATCGCCGTCCGCGACCTCGATACGAAGACGCCGACAACGCGCCGCATCACCCCCGAAGGCATCTTCGCGTCCGGCCCGCAGATTTCGCCGGATGGCTCGCGCGTCGCCTGCGCAATCACCGATACGTTCGGGCGGTGGAGTCACGACGCGCAGATCGCCGTCGTCGAGATCGCGACAGGGCGGATGACCGTGCTGACGCCGACCGATGACGTGGTGAACAATGCGCCCCGTTGGTCCCCCGATGGCGCGAGCATCGCCTTCATCTCCGACCGATCCGGGTTCGCCAATGTTTGGATCGTCCCGGCGGATGGCGGCGAACCGCGCCCGCTGGCGCCTGAACTCTTCGAGCAGGCCGAACCGTGCTGGTCGCCCGACGGTCGGCGGATCGCGTACACGCGCAACGAAAACGCCGACATCCAGATCATGGTCACGGAGATCGCGTCAGGGAAAACGGACAAGGTTTCCCGAAGGCGCGGCGTCAATACCGGCATCTCATGGTCGGCGGACGGCGAGCGGCTGTACGCGCTGCACCAAAGCCCGGAGCGCGCGCCCAATGTCGTCGTCTATGCCGTCGGTGGCAGTGAGGCGATCTCCCTCGCGGAAGGTGCGCCGGGTGGTTTGACGGACTCGGCATCGTTCGTTTACCCGGAGCATGTTTCGTGGCAATCGAGCGACGGTACGGAAGTATACGGCTTACTCATGGCACCAGGAAATGTCGTACCGAATAAGCACCCCGCCCTGATCCACATCCACGGTGGCCCGACCGCGCAGACGCTGATGCAGTGGGACCCGATCTCACAATACTGGGTGTCGCGCGGCTGGACCGTCCTGAAGCCCAACTTTCGCGGCAGTACCGGCTACGGGCGGAAATACACCGACCTGCTGCACGGCGCCTGGACGGACCTCGACCTGCAAGACAATGTGACCAGCATCAATGTCCTGCGGGATCGGCAACTCGTGGATGAGCGGCGGATCGTTGCGTGGGGCGGCAGCGGCGGTGGCCTCGCAACCTTCGCCTGCATGGCGATGGCGCCGGGCACATTCGCGGCGGGCGTCGCGCTTTACGGCGTGAGCGACTACGTCAATTTCCGCAACCAGACGGATCGCCTCGCCAAATATCTGTTCGACGCCGAACTCGGCCCGATCGAGGAG
>JBBRLR010000006.1:0-85855 GCA_038231255.1 Thermomicrobiales bacterium
GGGACACCTCCTTGGGTTCTCCCCAATCTTCAGGTGTCCACCAAAGCGGGTCAACTTCACTAGCACTCGCTGACCATACAGTATTTACTGGTTCACTAACGACTGACTGCACCTTTGCACCAGAACTGGCGTTACTCCGCCGCGTCCCAGGCGGTGCGGAGTTTGCGTTGGGAGGCGAGGAGGTAGTCGGGGTCGTTGGAGAAGACTTCAAGGGTAATCGTGGCATCGTAGCCGGTGCGCTTCAGGGCGCGGACGAGCCGTTTCCAATCGAGGCGGCCCGCGCCGAGCGGCTGGTGGTCGTCCGAGCGTCCGCTGTTGTCGGAAAGGTGGACGTGAGCGAGGCGATCGCTGAATGCGGCGAGGAACTCGTGCGTCCGGTTGCCGCGTACTTGCGCGTGGGCGATATCGAGATGGAAACCGATGCTGGGGTGCGCGTCGAGCAGCGCGCGGAGGTCGGCGACGGTGTCGAAATGTTCGGGGACGTTCTCGACCATCAGTTGAAGGCCGTGCGCCTGCGCCGCTGCCGCCAGGTGGGCGAAGGCGGCGACATTCCACGTGTGGATCTGCTCGACGCCGATGCCGACGGTGCGCCGACCGCCATCGGGATGGACATTGACGAGCGCGACGCCCGCCGTGACGAACTGCGGGAACGCGCTTTCGACCTCGGCAATCGCCGCTTCGCGCAACCGGGGCACAGGCGAGCCGAAAGGTAAGTACCATGCGGTGTGCCCGACGACGCCTAATCCCGTTTCATCGAGTGCGGTACGCACCGCATGACTATCAACGACATCCGCGCCCGTCTTCGGATGCTCCAGCGTCAGGTCAATGAAGTCGAAGCCATGTTCGGCGGCCCAACGGATTTCGCGGAGCGGATCGCGGGCGGGATTGTTCATCATGCCGATGCGCATTGGGAAGCCTCACCCCCACTGCCCAGAGGGCACCCGCTCTCCATTGCTTGTCAGCAATGGAGAGGGGAGAAATACCGCTACGGATGCGGGTTTTTGTTGAGTTGCGGGAGGTATTCGGCGGGAACCAGCGATGCAAATTGCGTATGCCGCCGGATGTAGCTCGCGACGAAGGGGCATTGGGGGATGACGGTGAGATGCTGCGCCTCGGCCTGTGCGAGGGCGGCGTGCGCCAGGGCGCTCGCGACGCCGTGTCCTTCGATCGCTGCGGGCACTTCGGTATGCGTGAATGTGATCGTCTCCCCGTCGCGCCGGTACGCGGCGAACGCGAGATGTGACCCAATGTGCGTCTCGAATCGGTGTGCGGCCGCATTCTCCTCGACGGTCACGGCATCGTGTTCCTCGTTCATCATTGCTTCCTCTCGTGTGCGGTGGTTAAATACGCACGCCTTCCCGATGAGGGAAGGGGTGCGGGGATCAGCAATTATGCCTTCGATGCGGCGGCAGCGAGTATTTCTTCGTCCGCCGGGTAGTTGGCGTAGCGCTCGGCGCTTTCGAGGCGGGGCGCGCCCAGCCAGCGCTCGGTGTCCATCGCGGCGCGGCAACCGTCGCCCGCCGCCGTGATCGCCTGGCGGTAGTGGTGGTCCCAGACATCGCCCGCGACGAACAGGCCGGGTACGACCGTCTGCGTCGAGTTCGGCATGCGCACGGCCGTCCCGTACTCGGAAAGCGGGATGATGCCCTCGACAAGCCGCACCGTCGGGTTATGGCCGATGGCGACGAAGACACCGTCCGCCGGGATTGTCTCGATAATACCGTCCGGCTTCTGGACGGTCAGGCCGGTCACTTTCTTGTCGCCCTCGACACCGATCGGCACGCGTTCGAGCGCAAAGGAGACATTCGGCTGTTCCTTGACGCGGTTGACCATCGCCGCCGTCGCCCGGAGATGCGCGCGCCGGTGGACGACGGTAACATGATTGACGAGTTTGGCGAGGTGCAACGTTTCTTCCATCGCGGTATCGCCGCCGCCAACGATGATGACATTCTTGCCCCGGAAGAACGCGCCGTCGCACGTCGCGCAGGAGGATACGCCACCCGCGCGCAGCCGCTCCTCGTTCGGGATGCCGAGCCACTTCGGCTCCGATCCGGTCGCGAGGATGATTGCCCGCGCGATGATCTTTTCGCCGTTCATCGTCTTGATTATGTGGGGCGGTTGCGTGCCAGGGATCAGTTCATCCACCTCGTCATCGAGGACGACCGCGCCCTGCGCCTCCGCCTGCTCGCGCATCTTCTGCATCAGTTCCGGGCCTTCGACACCCTCCGGGAAGCCGGGGTAGTTGTCCACCCGGCCCGTGAACATCAGTTGCCCGCCCCACGCATAGCCCGCGATGACGTGCGCCGTCAGGCCCGCCCGCACGGCATAAACCGCCGCCGTCAAACCCGCAGGACCGCTACCGATAATCGCGATGTCTGTATCAATCGTCGCCACTCCAAGCCTCCTTATCAACGCGGTCCGGCGCAACCGCAACCGCCCCGCCGCCCATTCACTGTTCCTACTACAGTACAACACCCGGCCATTCCCGTCATTCCCCTTGAACAAGGCGCGAAGAAAATACGAAGCACAGAGCACACAGAGAACGCAAAGGACGCAGAGAAGATTCTTTGTTCTCCTCTGTGGCCTCTGCGTTCTCTGTGCTATTCCCGCTTTTGGTCTTATCCCAGTTGATGGCGGAGGAGGTGGGGCATAAGGTGAGCGATGCGGGACATGAAGGCGACATCATGGACGCGGATGATGTTCGCACCTTGCGTGACGCCGTACGTCACCGCCGCCGCTGTTTCGGGCAGGAGGTCGTGGACGGTGCGGCCCGTCGTGTCGGAAAGGTAGTTCTTGCGGCTCGTCGCGAGCAGGATCGGCAGGCCGAAGGAGCGCAACTCGGAGAAGCGGTGCATCACCTCCAGATCGTGCGGCGCTTGCTTTCCGAAGCCGAGGCCGGGGTCAATGACGATCCTTTCCCGCGCCACGCCGACATGCACCGCCCGCCCGATCCGCTCGTGGAGGAAGCCTGTCACCTCGTCCATTACACTCGCGTAGGCCATATCCCACTGCTTTTCTTTCGGCTTACCGCGCAGATGCATGATGCCGAGCAGGACACCGGTTTCTGCCGCGAGGCGGGCCATGCCATCGTCCGCCTCGCCCCCGCCGCCAATGTCGTTGATGTAGACGGCTCCCGCTTCCACCGCACCGCGCGCGACGCCGACACGAAAGGTGTCCACCGCGAGCGGCAGGCCGATCTCGTCTCGCAGCCGTTCGAGCAGGGGCACGATGCGCGCAAGTTCTTCATCCTCGGAAATCAGCGCGCCGGGCCGGGCGGTCTGCCCGCCGACCTCGATCATCGTCGCACCCTGCTCTGCCATTTCGTGCGCGCGACGGAGCGCGTCATCGAACTGGAAGTATTTCCCGGCATCGGAGAACGAATCGGGTGTCGCATTGAGGATACCCATCACAACCACGCGGTTCGCCCAATCGAAGGTCTGCGTGCCGACGGTGACGGTCGCGGGAGGGGTTTCATGTCGCTGGATCGCAAGGCGGGCTGCTTCGCCAACGTCATGGACTCGCTCGCGATACTCAGGTGCGACACCTTCGCTCGCTTCCAGCGCGCCTTGTATTGATCCGAACCATGCTGGCAGGTTCGTCATGAGAAGAGCCGAATGATTCGGGTCGCCTCCGACGTAGGGCGCTCCTTCAAAGGTGTGGAAGAGGTGGCCGACAATTTGTGCATCTCTACTCGATATTCCGTTGATCTGAACAACTGCTTTCTTTGCCGCGACAACGAACTTCTCTGCCGTATTGTCAGCCACCCCTAAGCGTCGAATCTCTGCATCCAATTCGTTCGTGGTGTGGAGGGCGAGAACACGAGCCGGATAGCGTGGGTGTGTAGTCATGTCTGTCGCCGCGACCGTCGAGGATACTGATTGCTCCTGCGCCATCTCCGGCGTGCTGTACGCCCACCGAGCGGGGGCAAGATAGTGCTTGATCTCGTCGGCGGGGCCGAGGGCGGAGCGCAGTTCGGCGATTGTTTTGCCGAGCGTCGGATGCATCCACGCCCCAGCGACTTCGGCGAGCGGGACGAGGACGAAGGCACGGTCGGGCAGGCCGGGGTGCGGGACGCGCAAGCCGGATTCGTCTATCACCCGGTCGCCGTAGAGGGCGATGTCAATGTCCACCGGGCGCGGGGCGTTGCGGAACGATGGCGCGCGGCCCATTTCCGCCTCGACCCGTTTGGCGAGGGCGAGCAGATCGTGCGGCGCGAGCGTCGTTCGGCCCCGTAGCGCGCCGTTGAGGAACGGCGGCTGATCGGCGTAGCCCCACGGCGGCGTCTCGTAGAGCGACGAGACGGCGTCCACCGTCACGCCGCCCGCGATCAATCGCCGCACTGCATCTCGCAGATTGGCAACGCGGTCGCCGAGATTGCCGCCGATGGCGAGGGCAACCTCGGCGGCGCCGTCGGGGAATGCGCCGCTCAATCGGCACCGCCCATGCCGCCGAAGTGGTCGCCGCGCAGGATCGCCTGGAACTCGGCGCGCGTCGGCGGGTTATCCTTGAAAAGGCCGCGCACGGCGCTCGTCACCATCTTCGCGCCCGGTTTCTTGATGCCGCGCATCGTCAGGCAGGTATGCTCCGCCTGGATGACGACCGCCGCGCCCTTCGGGTCCAACCCCTCCATGATCGTGTCGGCGATCTGCGCGGTCAGCCGCTCCTGGACCTGCGGACGGCGAGCGTACGCCTCCACGACGCGGGCCAGTTTCGACAGGCCGACGACGCGCCCCTTCGGGATGTACGCGACGTGCGCGACGCCGTGGAAGGGGGCGAAATGGTGCTCGCACATCGAGTAGAAGGGGATGTCCTTGAGGACGACCATTTCCGAGTATGCCTCATCGAAGGTCACGTTGAGGAATTTGTACGGGTCCGTCCGGAGGCCCGCGAAGATTTCTTCGTACATATCGGCGATGCGCCGGGGTGTCTCGATCAGCCCATCGCGGTTTGGATTCTCGCCGACGGCGGCGATGATTTCGCGCACGGCCTGCTTGATCCGTTCCTTGTCCACCGGCGTGGCGAGGATTTCCTGATGCGTGTGGGCCGGTTGCCGTGCGCCGTGCGGTGCGGTTGCCATGGGGGTATCGGTCCTTCCCGCTGCATGACGGACGACATGGTCCGCCAGGTTTCGTCACGAACGTCATGGTTCGCGGTGCGGCAATCTCACGGGTGGCGGGTGTGGATGGGGGAAGCATCGGCGGTTAGCGATCCGATGGATTCCCTTTACGACGTTGCAAAGCCGAACGCTGCACCCGCCCATTCCATTCCACGCGCCACGTTCGCCGCTCTATTCTGTCTACGCCGGGCGTGCGGAATCGGATGAGTGGGAACCCGGTGTATGACCACGGGGCCTCTTCGCGAGGGGCAAAATGAGCCTGCAAGCACTATACCTGGGGCGTCGTCGCCGGGGCAGTGACTGGAACTCCCCGCGCGGTGACCATCGCCGGGTTCCAGCCCGACTCGCGCTCGGCGACCAGGGCGGAGCGACGAATCTTGCCCGCCTCGTTGCGCGGCAACTCGGCGATAAATTCGTACGTCTTCGGCGCCTTGTACGATGTGATCCGCTCGCGTGCCCAGGCGTCGAGGTCGGCGGGCACCGGGGGATGTGCCGGGTCGGCGGGCTGGATGATGGCGTGGACGCGCCGCCCCCATTCCTCGTCCGGTACGCCGACGACGGCGATGTCGGCGAGGGCCGGGTGGCCGTGCAGCGCCGCCTCGACCTCGGCGGGGTAGACATTCGCCCCGCCGGTGACGATCATATCCACGCGCCGGTCGGCGATAAAGAGGTAACCCGCATCGTCCACCCAGCCAAGGTCGCCGACGCTGTAAAAGCCGTCGGGCGTTGCATTGAGGTGCGCGCTGCCGACGTAGGTGAAAGTCGGGCCATCGGTCAGGGTGGGCCGCGTGTAGATTTCTCCCACCTCGCCAGTCGGCAGTTCTGCGCCGTCCTCGCCGAGGATGCGCAGCTCGCAGGCGATGGGCCGGCCAACACTGCCGGGATGCGCGAGCCACTCGTCGCCCCGGATGATCGCCGCGCCGATCCCTTCGCTCGATCCGTAGACCTCGTACACCTTTTCCGCGCCGATCAGTTCGATCCATGCCCGCTTCAGCCACGGCGGGCAGGGCGCGGCGGACGAGTGGATCGCCTGGATGCTCGAAAAGTCGCGCTCCCGCAGCAGTTCGCCGGGCAGCATGATGATCCGGCGCATGATGATCGGCGGCATGTAGGCATAGTTGACGCGATGCCGCTCGATCGCCTCGACGGCCCGCGCCGCGTCGAAGCGCTCCATCAGCACAATCGTATTGTCCTCCGCCAGGCCGCGATAGGTGTTGAGGAAAGGCGAGTTGTGGTAGAGCGGCGCGCACATTAGTTGCACCTGCCCATACGCCTCGCCCAGCCGCGACCCCCGTAAGGGGGAGCGAACCGGGTGGGAGGTGCGATCCACTACAATCTTCGAGTGCCCGGTCGAGCCGCCGGAAGCGATTGCTTTGCCGGGGTGGGGCGGATCGGTCGGCAGCGGCGCATCGTCGTACGCGTCGGCCAGCGACAGTTCCGCCGGGTGCAGGACGGGGTACGGCACATCCTCCCAGTCGGCGAAGACGAGCGCGGGCCGGGCGAGCGCCAAAATGCCGTCCCGTTCGGGCGCGGGCAAGATCGCCCGGAGCGGCAGCATCAGCGCGCCGCATTTCCACGCCGCCGCCGTAATCATCAAGTGTTCCGGCGAGTTCCAAACGCCGACGACGACCGTCGAACCCTCGCCGACGCCGCGCTCCGTCAGCAGCCGCGCGATCCGGTTCGTCGTCCGGTCGAACTGCCGCCAGGTGACGGTGCGCTCCTCGCCGTGCTGCGGGAGGAAGATGATTGCCGGCTTGTCCGGGTGTTCGTCCGCCAGCGTCGCCACCCGTCGCCCGAAGCTGATCTCCCGCTCCTCCACGCCTACCCCCGTCCTCATGCTCCACGCGCCACCGAACCGACCCTATTCTACAACGGCGTGGTTAGTACGGCTTTGCGGTTCTCCCCGGTTTCGTCCCGCTCAATGCCAGCCGAATTGGCGGATCAGGAAGCCGCTGCCGACATGGAGGACAATCGGGGAGCCATGCGGGCAAACGGTCGGGCTGGCTGTTTCGCCGAGACGGTGGAGGAGATCGTGCATCGCGCCCGGCGCGAGCGGGCGACCGCGCCGGAGGGCGGATCGGCAGGCGAGCGCGGTGCACAGGCGGTCGCGCCAAGCGTCCGTACCGTCGTCGGCATAGTCGTCCGCCTCGGCGAGCGCGTCGAGCAGGAGCGGGCCGAGGCTTTCCGCGCCGGACAGTTCGGCGGGCACGGATCGGAGCAGAAACGTGTTGCGCCCCCACGCCTCGCACGCAACACCGACCGCCGCGAGATCGGGCATCCGCTCGGTCAGGCGGCGCGCGTCGGCGGGCGAGAGGGCGAGGACGAGCGGTTCGACGCCGTCTTCCGTGCCCGTCTCGTGCCGGGTTCGCGCGCGCAGGTGCTCGTAAATAATCCGCTCGTGCGCCCGGTGTTGATCCACGAGATACAGCCCGTCCGCCCCCTCCGCGAGGATCAAACGATCTTCCAATTGCCCGACAATGCGCAGCGCGGGAAGATTACTCTCCGGCACCGTTGCTTCATTCGGCATGGATGGCGACAGGTCGCGCATCCCATCCAGCGACAACACATCCCGCAGTTCTCCCCCTTCCCGATCCGGGAAGGGGGTAGGGGGGGTAGGCAAAAACGACCAGTCCGCGTCGTCCGGCGGCAGCGCGGGCAATCGGCCGAGCGTCGCGCGGCACGCTTCGGCCAACGCCTCGCCGAGCGCGGCGGTGTGCAACAAGCGCACTTCCGTTTTGGCGGGGTGGATGTTGACATCCACCGCATCGGGCGGCACGGTGAGGTGCAGGACGGCGAGCGGATGTCGGCCGCGCGGCAGGAGTGGCCGGTATGCCGTCTCGAAGGCCGCCGCGAGCGGCGGGCACTTCACGCAGCGCCCGTTGACGATCAGCGTCACCGCCGCGCGGCTTGGGCGCGACACGGCCCGGTCGCCGAGCACCCCGGCAATCGTCCCTTCCCGCACGGTGGCGGCGAGGGGTAAAAGGTGTGCGGCGATGGCGGGGCCGTACAAAGTAGAGGCCGCGTCCGCAAGCGTGCCATTCCCCGGCGTGCGGAAGGCGGTGTGGCCATCGAAAGCGAGCGTGAAAGCGACGGCGGGATGAGCGAGGGCGAAGCGGCGCACCGTCTGGCCGATCTGCTGCGCCTCGACGCGCGGTGTGCGGAGAAAGCGGCGGCGGGCGGGGAAGGCGGCGAACAGATCGCGCACCGTCACCGTCGTGCCCCGGCTGCGTGCCCGCTTGCTTCGCTCGATCACCTCGCCGTGCCGCAGACGCAGGAGCGTCCCGGCGGGTGCGCCGTCCGTCGCGGTATGGAGCAGCACATCGGCGACCGCCGCAATCGAGGGCAACGCCTCGCCGCGGAAGCCGAGCGTCCGCACGCGCAGCAGGTCATCAAGGGCGCGCAATTTGCTCGTCGCGTGACTCTGGAAGGCGAGCGCCACCTCATCCGTCGCGATGCCCCAGCCGTCGTCCGTGACGCGGATACTTTCCAACCCGCCGCCGCGGACGTCCACGATGATCTGCCGCGCCCCGGCATCGAGCGCGTTCTCGACCAATTCCTTGACGACAGCGGCGGGCGTCTCGATCACCTCGCCCGCCGCGATTCGCTCTGCCACAGCGGGCGGCAAAACGGCAATCGCAGTGCGGGTGATCATCTCCATGCTATGCTCCCGGCGTCGGCGCGGGCGCGCCGAGGATGAGACGCGCCCGCCGCTGCACCCGGTCCAGTATCGCGATTGCCTCCAGCGGCGTCATCCGCGCCAGATCGAGCGCCGTCAGGTCGTCCAGCAAGGCGTAGGACTGGGGACTCCGGGCTCCCTCTGGCCGGGATGGGGACGGTGTGGGTGCGTCAGCGTCGTGCCCGTTCCCGTCTATTACATCCTCCTTCATGTCTCTCTTGGCGTCCTTGGCGTCCTGGCGGTTCAACAATAATTCCCGCGCCCGTTCGACGACGTGCGGCGGGAGGCCGGCGAGGCGGGCGACGTGGATGCCGTAGCTCTTGCCCATCGCGCCTGGGGTGATGCGATGGAGGAAGGTGACGTCGCCATCCTCCTCCAAGACGGCGGCGGAGGCGACCTGCACGCCGGGGAGGGAGGCGGAGCCGTCGGCGAGGTCGTGGTAATGCGTGGCGAAAAGCGTCCGCGCCCGCACGCGGCCGACGAGGTCTTCGACGACGGCGCGGGCGATGGCGACGCCGTCGTCCGTCCCGGTGCCGCGCCCGACTTCATCGAGGACGATCAGCGAGCGCGGCGTTGCGTGGCGCAGAATCGCGGCGGTCTCCATCATCTCGACCAGAAAGGTGCTCGCGCCTGCGGCGAGATCGTCCTGCGCGCCGATGCGGGTGAAAATGCGATCCACGAGGCCGATACGCGCCGACTCCGCCGGGACAAACGAGCCGACTTGCGCCATTAGGACGATCAGCGCGACCTGCCGCAGATAGGTGCTCTTGCCCGCCATATTCGGCCCGGTAAGCAGCATGAGTTGATGCCCCTCGGTATCGAGCGTCGTGTCGTTCGGGATAAAGGTGTCGCCGCTGGTCGCCAGCGATGCCTCGACGACCGGATGCCGCCCCGCGACGATCCGCAGCGCCGTGTCGTCCGCGAGCGTCGGGCGGACGTAGCGGTGCTGCACCGCGCGATCCGCCAGGGCACAGAAAACATCCACATGTGCGACCGCCCGCGCCGTGCCGAGTAGCACGGGGGCCGCCGCGCCGATGTCGCGCAGCACGCCGCGATATAACTCCTCTTCGCGCGCCGTGATGCGCTCCTCGGCGTGGAGAATCGTCGCCTCCCACTCCTTGAGCGCGGGGGTGACGAACCGCTCGGCGTGCGTGAGCGTTTGCGTGCGGCGGTAATCGTCGGGGACGTGCGGCAGGTTGGGGCGGGAAACCTCAATGCCGTAGCCGAAGACCGAGTTGTACTTGATCTTCAGCGAGCGGATGCCGGTGCGCTCGCGCTCCGCCGCCTCCATCGCCGCGATCGTTTCGCGGGCATGCGTCGCGGTGTGGACAAGCCCGTCGAAGTCGGCGTCGTAGCCAGGGCGGATGCGGCGGCACGCTTCCTTGCCCTCCGGCGCGAGGATGGCGCGTGTGATGAGTTCCGCGACTGGCGTGCAGGGATCGAGGCGGGTGGCGAGCGCGTCGAGGGCAGATGCGTCCACTTCGTGCAGCATCGTCGCGAGCGTCGGGACAGCGTGGAGGGCGTCGCGCAGGGCGAGCAATTCGCGCGGCGTCGCGGCCTCCTGCCGGGCGCGGGCGGTCAGCCGTTCCATATCCCCGATGGTCGCGAGTAGCGTGAGGGTCTGCATACGGAGCGTCGTGCGGGTAACGAACGCCTCAATCGTGTCTAGTCGCTCCTCGATGGCGGCGCGGTCGGTGAGCGGCTGGGCGAGCATCCGGCGCAACAAGCGCCCGCCCATCGCTGTCTTCGTGCCGTCCAGTGTGCCGAGCAGGGAGTGGGCCGCCGTCTGCGTCCTGCCCGTCCAGTGCAACTCCAGATTGCGGCGCGTCGCGGCGTCGAGGTGCATCGTGCCGGTCGCGGCGTAGGTGCGCAGCCCGGTGAGGAGGGGGAGGAGCATCGCGTTCGTTTCGCCGAGGTAGGCGAGGATCGCCCCGGCGGCGCGGATGGCGAGCGGGGAATGCGCGCAGCCGAACGCCTCCAGTGAAACGACGCCGAAGTGGCCACGCAGGGTGTCCGACGCCGTTTCAAGGCCGAAGTAGCGCGCATCGTAAGGCGTCGTGTGGCCGGGCGTTTGCGGTCGGTCGTGCGGGAAGGCGTCGGGGTCCTCGGGCGATTCGGGCTTCGGGACGAGGCATTCGCGCGGGCCGATGCGCAGCAAATCGTTCTCGACCGCGACACGGCACAGGGCGGGATCGCTCTCCACGAACTCGGTGACGGCGAACTCGCCCGTCGTTACGTCCACATAGGCGAGGCCGTAGCCCGCCGGGCCGGGGCAAAGAGCGGCGAGGTAGGAGTTTTCTTTGGCGGGCAGCAGGGCCGGTTCCGAGACCGTCCCCGGCGTGACGACGCGCACGACGGCCCGATCCACGAGGCCGCGACCTGGCTCGGAGGTCTGCTCGCAGATCGCGACGCGGAACCCTTGCCGCAGTAGCCGCGCGAGATACGAATGGGCGGCGTGGTATGGCACCCCCGCCATCGGCACGCGCCCGTCCTTGCCGAACGGGCGACCGGTCAGGGTGATGTGCAAGGCCTGCGCGGCGACCTTCGCGTCCTCGTCGAACATCTCGTAGAAGTCGCCCATGCGGAACCAGAGGATCGCGTCGGGGTGCTGCGCCTTGATGTCGAGATACTGCCGTCGCGCCGGTGTGACCATGACCCCGTCCCCCGTCTGCCCCGCTGTGATGAGGGGAAGTATACCATCACCCGCAAGGCTCTTGAACGCTGTGGACCGGCCAGCCGAGTATCGAAGACACGATGCTTGTCGAGTGCGGTATTCCCGTGTCGGCGCTGGTCGGCGCGACCGCGTGCGCATTCGAGATCGGACAGTAATTAACGCGTGGATCGCGGCGAATCATCAACTCGCTTCGTCAATCCGCCTTCGTATCCGTGATTTGGAAGAATCTCCTCATAAAGTATGAGAGGATAGTGCCCTAAGAATCAGGGAACCCGCGCGCATTCCCTATCGTTTCGTTCCTTGAAGGCATTTTCGATGACGATTGACTCGCTGGAAAAGGGAACCCTCGATGGACGCAGCGCGCATTTCACCGCTCAACCGGCGTTTGTCGCGGCGCCTCCTCCTCGGGGGTGTAGCCGCGAGCGCCGCTGATGCGCTCTTCGGCCACGCGGGCGCTGCATCTCCCCGTCAGGAAGCGACACCGGGAATCGAAGGAGTACGGACCGTGTTGCATGCACACGGATTCCATGCGGCGCCGGATCGCGGTGGCGGGCGGAAGGTGGACCTGCAACTCGATGACATGAAGAACCTGGGCGGGACCAGCGTCACGGTCATCCTCCCGAACGAGGAATACCTGGGAAAGGCCGTGGATGCGCGGCTCCGTGTCATCGCCCGGCTCCATTTCAACAACTTCGGCGACATCGCCTATGCGCTGGATAAGCAACTGGCGATTCATGAAGGAATCCAGACGCCGATTTTCCAAGTGGGCAACGAGATTGACCAGGAGCCATTCGGGGGGGCAGCAATTTCGCCCGAACGGTTCAACCGCGAGGTCTTCCTGCCCGTTGTGGCAGCGACGCGGGATCGCGGAGGAAAGATTCTGATCCCGCCGATGGCGCCCGGATCGCCGACCGAGGACGCGTATCTGGACCGCTTGCTCAAGGACATCAAGGCGACTATCCCGCCCGACGTTATCCGCGAATCGCTCGGATTGGGTGTCCACAACTACTTCTATCCGGGGCAGGATCCGCTCGAACGCGTGCGGAGGATCTACCGGCAAACGACGAATATCCTCGGGCGACTCCCGATCTACATCACCGAAGCGGGGTTGAATCAGGACGGGATGCGTTCCTATTCCGATGCGGTCATCCGGGACGAGACGCTGCGGTACCTGCAGATGCCGCTGGGCGACCTGCCGATCGAGGTGAACAACTGGTGGCTGATCGGCAATCGGGTCTTCCGTGGCACGCCGTTGCCGGAGCACGTCGCGATTTTCGAGGACTTCGAGCGGTATGCCTGGCGAAAAGACGCCGACAAAATCACGCCCGTTTATGATGCGGTATCACAGCTCGCGCAGCGCATCAAAAAGGAAAGATCGGCGACCGTTGAGATGTTTTAGGGGCCGGGGATGAGGTTGATCCCAGCGCGCATATGCTCCGAACACCCTGGACTTACCATCCCACGGCGCATCATGTGCGTGCTACACTGCCGTCGTGCAAAAGGGTGGGAGAGCCTTTGCCACAAGCAGGAAAGGAGCGCACCGTGCCGCGAGTCAATCGCTGCGTCGAACTCTTCGAGCAAGATCAGCCGGTCTACTACGCGCCGCCGAGCGAGCGGAGCCACGCGGGCGGCGTCGAGGACGCGCGGACGTGGGCGGACTACATCGTCTACGATGTCGAGCATCATCCGTTCGACATGAACGCGCTGCGCGCCTATATGGCCGGGCTGATCGCCGGTGGCCCGACGCGCAGCGGTCACCGCACCCCCGGTGTGATCGTCACGCTGCCCTTCGATGGCACCAGCCCGGACGCCGTACGCGCCAACTCGTGGGTCATCAAGCAGGTGCTCGCCTGTGGCGTTCACGGTCTGCTGCTCGTCCACGCCGAGTCGCCTGAGGCGGTGAAGGCATTCGTTGAGTGCTCGCGCTATCCGTTCAACACCATCGGCGTCGGACAGGGGTTAGATGACGGGCGGCGCGGCGGAGGCGGACAGGCCGATGCCGCCGCAGTCTGGGGGATTCCGATGCGCGACTATCTCGACCGCGCCGACCCGTGGCCCCTCAATCCGCGCGGCGAACTGTTGCTCGGCCTGAAGATCGAAAACAAGCGTGCGCTGTCAAATTGTGAACTCAGTCTGCGGGTGCCCGGCATCTCCTTCGCCGAGTGGGGGCCGGGCGATATGGGCATGTCCCTCGGCTTCCCCGACAACCATGACGAGCCATACCCGCCCGCGATGGAGGATGCCCGCAACCGTGTCCTCGCCGCCTGCAAGGCGAACGATGTCCGCTTCCTCAGTTCGGTCTATTCGCACAACGTGGCGATGCGGATTGACGAGGGTGTGCGCGTTTGCGCCGGTCGGAATGGCGAGGAGGCCGCGAAAATCGGTCGCGAACACACCAAGCGCACGATGCCGGTGTGAGTGAACCTTTGCAACCACGCGCCTCTGCGCCGTGATTCGTGCCAATCCGGGCAATTGAGGCACTATACTGTGCGCGAATGGAACGACAATAGGTAAGGGGAAGATGATGCGCGACGGGCAAGGAATATCACCACAGGTGGAAAAGAGTCATCGGTTATCGCGGCGTCGCTTTCTCGCGGCGTTGGCGGCGAGTGCGGGCGCGGTGGCGCTCGCCGCATGCGGCGGGAGCACGACAGCGACGGACACGCCAAAGCCTGCCGTGCCCGCGACTGCCGCTGCCGCAAATGCGACTGCGCCCGCGAGTGCCGCCGCGAATCCGACCGCCGCCGCTGCGTCGGCACCCGCCACGACCGGCGGCGCAACCGCTCCGGCGTCATCGTCGGCGGTCGCGGTGGCGCCGCCGGGTAAGGGGAAGGTCCTGCGGCTGTCGCGCAATGCGGAGCCGGGCTTTCCGTTCATCGGCTGGTCGTCGGAGGACAACGCCAGCGAGTTCACGATGATCAACATCTACGACGGCCTCGTGCGCCCGACCAAGGACGGGCAGGGGGTCGAACCGGCCCTCGCCACCAAGTGGGAGACGAGCGCGGATGGCAAGACGTGGACGTTCACGCTGCGGGACGCGAAGTTCTCGGACGGCAAGTCGCTCGTCGCGGCGGATGTCAAGGCGTCGCTCGACATGTGCCGGATGGGGCCGAAGACGCAGTGGAAGGACACCTACAAGGCGATCGCCGATGTGCAGGCCGTGGACGACAAGACGGTGAAGATCGTGCTGTCACAGCCGCACCCGCCCTTACTGGCGGAACTGGCGATGTGGACGGCGCAAACCATGCCCGCCGATATGGCGCTGGGGATTGATCAGCCGGGCTACGACACCTACAAGACGCGCGGCACGGGCGCGTACTTCTGCGAGGGCTGGAAAAAGGGCGACGTGATGGTCCTGAAGAAGAACCCGTTCTACTGGAAGCCCAACAACGGCCCTGACGAGGTGCGCATCGAGTACATCCCGGACGACAACACGCGCATCCTGAAGATGCAGGGCGGCGAGACCGACGTGATCGACTTTGTGCCCCTCAGCCAGATTCAGAGCCTCAATCAGGGGAACACCAAGGCGCAGGCGTTCACGATCCAGACCTACTTCACCCTGCCGATGAACCTGACGATCAAGCCGCTCGATGACAAGAATGTCCGCCAGGCGCTCAACTATGCGCTCGACAAGGAGGCGATCCTCAAGGCCGTCTTCTTCGGTCAGGCGAAGTTCCAGAATTCGCCGATCCCGCCCGGCACGTACTGGGACAAGAGCCTCAAGGGCTATCCGTTCGACCTCGACAAGGCGAAGCAACTGATGGCGGCATCGTCCGTCCCGAAGGGCTTCACCTTCGAGCAGACCATCGCCGCCGGCAACAATGTCGCCCAAGCAGTCGCGACGATCGCCAAGGATCAATGGGCGAAGATCGGGGTCACCGTCAATATCTCGCAGATCGAGGCGAGTTCTCTGAGCGCCAAGCGCAAGGAGGGATCGTTGATGGCCTGGACGGGCGGCTGGACGAATGACATGAGCGATCCGACCGAGATCGCCAATCGTATCCTGCGCGGCGGCACAAGCACGCTCGGCGCATACACGCGCTATAACAACCCGGCCCTCAACACACTGATTGACAGCGCCGATCTGGAACAGGACCCGAAGAAGCGCGAGATGCTCTACAGCCAGGTGCAGCAAACCTATCTCGATGACGCCCCGCAGGTCTTCATCGCCTATCCGCCCGCCACCGCCGCCTGGCAGAGTTATGTCTCCGGCTTCAGCCTCGATACCCTGTCCTTCTACCGCTTCGAGGATGTGCGGGTGAATAAGTGATCTGAAACGCTCCGGCGCGATGGCGTGGCACTGGTGTAGGGGCGGTTCGCGAACCGCCCCTATGAGACAACGTTATAGCCAGACAACAATGGAGGAAGGGCGGCATGGAGAGTGAAGACCGACGACCGGCGCTCGGCGTCCTCGGGTCGCTGCGGCCATCCGGGCTGGGCGAGGATGTGGACGCGGTGGTCCGGGAGTTTGCTGAGCGAGCGGCACACGCAGTAGAAGTGGCCGGTGGCGTGCCGACGCTGATTGACGTCGGCGCCGAAACGCGGCCCGACCCCGAGGAGTTGCCCCGCCGATTCGCGGGCCTGCTCATCATGGGCGGGTCGGATGTGGATCCCTCCTTGTATGGCGAAGCGCCGCATCTCGCGACGTACGGCGTGGACGCCGACGCGGATCGCTACGAGATCGCGGCGGTGCGCGCCGCGCTCGATCGCGGCACGCCAATCATTGGTATTTGCCGGGGCTTGCAGGTCATGAATGTCGCTTGCGGCGGCACGCTTATACAGGACCTGGGCGAGCAAACGCTGCATCACGGCCCGCCGGATTCATTCATGGTGACACAGCAGGTGCGTCTGGCCCCCGATTCTCGGCTTGGCCGCATCCTCGGTCGGCCCGAGGTGGCGGTGCGGACCGGCAACCATCAGGCCACGCGGGACGTGGCGGACGGCTTCACGGTCGTTGCCCGCGCTGCGGACGGCGTGGTCGAGGCAATTGAGCATGCGACGGCCTGGGCAATCGGCATGCAGTGGCACCCGGAAGACCCGGCTGCCGACGCGCGAGATCTCGCCGCCATCGCCGAAGCCCTCGTCCAGCAGGCGCGAACGTCAGCACGCGGCCACGCTGGCAGCGTGGCATCGCATCGCTGAGGAGGGTTAAACCCATGAGTATCCTCCCGGATCGTCGGAGCGCGGCATGCGGCTGTATTTGATGGTGTTGGCGATCTCGGGGCCGCAGGGCGATCCGGTGCCGAGTTACCTAATCCAGACCGACAATGGCGTGAATGTCCTCGTTGACACGGGGTATTCGCCGGAAATGATCGCGATGTCGCGGCAAATGGGCGATGCCGACCAGCAAATTCGCGACGTGATGCCGGTCACGCCGCAACTCGCCGCGCTCGGCATCGCGCCCGAAGATATCCACTACCTGATCGCGACGCACTTCGACCCCGACCACGCTGGGGAGCATGATGCCTTCCCCGATGCCGAGATCGTCGTCCAGCGCGCGCACTATGAAGTCGCCAAGGGAGGGATAGATCGCCGCTACACGATGAATCAGTCGCACTGGGACGCTCCCGGTCTGCGCTATCGGTTCGTGGACGGCGACACCGAACTCCTGCCCGGCATCGAATTAATCGAGACGAGCGGGCATGTGCCGGGCCATCAGTCGGTGCTCGTCCGCCTTGCGGAGACGGGGCCGGTGCTCCTGACGATTGACGCGATCAACCACGCCGGCCAGCGCGACCCCGAGACGCGGACGGTCGCCGGCTACGACACCGACGAGCCGAGCACGCGGGCAAGTACGCGCAAACTGCGCGACATCGAGGAGCGCGAGGGTGTGCGGCTGACGATCTACGGCCACGACCGCAGGCAGTGGCCGTCTCTGAAAAAAGCGCCCGCGTTTTATGATTGAGATGGCAAGATGCGGCTGAAGAGGCGCTGAAACCGGGGAGAACCGCCTCCCCGGTTTCGTTGCTTGCCGTTCTACGTCCCGGCGCGGTCGAAGCGGGGGAGGACATCGGTGAGGAAGAGTTCGAGACCGTCGGTGCGCGGGAAGTCGAGGAAGTTGAGTTGCATGTGCTGGACGCCCGCGTCGGCGAAGTGTGCGATCTGCTGTGTCACTTCGTCCGGGCTGCCGCTGATGACGTGGACTTCACCTCGGTGGCCCATAAACCGGCGGCGGACGAGCCGTTCGGGGTCGTGGGAAAGGCTAATGCCCATGTAGCAGGTCGGGACGATTTCGTTCGGGTCGCGCCCAATTGTGTGGCAATGGTCATGGAGGATGGTGAGTTTGCGTGCGTACTCGGTGGGGGAGTAGTAATCGCAGTTCCACCAGTTGGCGTGCTCGGCGACCACCCGGAGCGTCCGCCGCTCGCCCCCACCGCCGATCATCAGCGTGGGTGGGGGCACGGGCTGGGGGATGCAGTAGGCGTTTTCGATCCGGTAATGCGCGCCGGTGAAGGTCGCGGGGTCGCCCTGCCAAAGTGCCGTGATGATCCGCGCGGCCTCGTCGAGCTGTTCCACGCGCTCGCGAGCCGGGGGGAACGGGTAGCCATAGGCGTGGTGTTCGCCCTCCGCGTCGCCCGCGCCGAGACCGAGGATGAACCGCCCGCCGGTGAGGAACTGCAAGGTCGCAGCGATCTTCGCCGTGAGCGCCGGGTTGCGGTATCCCTGGCCCAGCACCAGCGTGCCCCAGCGCAGTCCAGGGTTCTGCCCGGCCAGATAGGCGAGAAAGGCGAAGCACTCGAGGATCGGCTGCGCGTCGAACTGGAAGTGGTCAATGATCCAGCAGGAAAGATCGCGCTCCGAGGCGGCGCGCAGGAGCCGTGCGTTTGTATCCATCATCTCCGACACGCTGCCGCCGTGCGGCGTCGGCCGGATTGTCACCCCGAAGTCCATCCGCGTCATCATCGCTCGTTTTTCGGCGGAATCTCGATCGTTTCCCGCGTCACCGTGCCGGTCTTCGGGTCGAGATGGAGGATCGTGCCGGTGCGCGGGGTGTCGCCTCCCTCGCCCGCTCCGTCGTCCCCCTCCTCCTCATCGTCATCCTCGTCCCAC
Source organism: Thermomicrobiales bacterium (assembly GCA_038231255.1). Classification (GTDB taxonomy): domain Bacteria; phylum Chloroflexota; class Chloroflexia; order Thermomicrobiales; family JALYUS01; genus JALYUS01. The sequence continues at coordinate 18,517 of JBBRLR010000006.1, forward strand.
GGCGGATATTGGGGCGGGGCGTCGCCACGACTGGCGGTGAGGCGGGGGTAGTCGGCATTCGCGGTCAGTTTCCCTTTCGCATCGAGCAGTTTGACACCGAACTCCCACTCGTCGCCGTAATCGAAGATGAAGAGAAATTCCTTCTTGCCCGTCTTGCCGGGGTAGGGCAGATCGCGGATCAGGATTTCGTCCACATCCGGCGCGTCGTCGAAGTCGGTGAGGAAGGGGAGATCAAGCCCCGCCAGTTCAGGCGAAAAGAGCGCCGCCGCGAGGGCGGATTCGCCGTCTTCCCCTTCTTCCGCTTCGTCGTCCGGTTGCCAGTCCTCGAAGAGGTAGCGCTGGAGCGCTTCGGACATCGTCGCGGGGTCGGCATTCGGGTCGCGCTCGATCAGCCCGGCGAACTCCTCGATCAGCGGGCGATCCTCCGAGGGCGCTTCGGCGGCGGCGCCCCGGAGCATCGCCACCATCTCCGCCTGCAACTTCGCCCGGTCTATGTCGGCGGGGAACGCGTCGTTCCCCGCGAAGGCGGGGTCCTCGGCGAGCAGGGCGAGTTTGCGCATCTCTGAGCCTTCGGGGAAAAGGTCGAGGATGTCTTCGTCGCCCTCATCATCGTCGTCGCTCCCGTCGTCCATGTGGTAGGCGTACTCGGTCGTTTTGTCCCACGCCTTGCCGCTAAGAAAGAACGACCAGAGATGATCGTTGTTGAAATCGTACGCGCCGAGGATGGCGAATCCGAGGTCGCCGAGCGTATGGTTCGCGGCAATCTCGATCTCGCGCTGAATCTCCGTCGCGTTCTCCGGCGCGTACCCGGCCGCACAGCCGAGAATGCGGACGCGGAAGGTATAAACCGGCGGTTCGGGTGTGAAGCGTTGCTCCTGCATCATTCTCCTCCTCGGGCGCGCTGTATCGGCGCGAATGCTCCAGTATACGCCCGGAGGAAACCGGGGAGAATCGCAAAGACGCAAAGAGCGCAGAGGACGCAAAGGAAGAGAAAGAACGGGGGAATAATAATCTGCTTTTCTCTCTTTGCGTTTCTTTGCGTCCTCTGCGTCTTTGCGGTTCTCCCCGGTTTCGATCAAGTGACGACAACGGAGACGCGGCGGGCCTGGAGGCGGCGGCGGATGAGCCAGAGGAGGGCGACGGGGACGAGCGTGCAGTACGCCTTGCCGATTACCTGGCCAGTGAGGAAATTGAGTGAGCCGAAGGCGAGATACAAAAAGATCGCGCTGTCCACGATGTCGCCGATCGTGTTCGCGACGATCATCGCCACAAGCCAGAACCGCTGCCGCATCGGCGTGTAAATCGTGAAGTCGGCTAATTCGCCCAAAAGAAAGGCGACGCCGCTCGCGAAGGCGAACTGCCTGGAGATAAAGGCGGACAGGAATGCGCCGATCAGGATCGCGCCGACGGCCCACCAGCGGCCGAGGGTGTCCTGCACGAGGTCGCGGAACTCGAAGCAGAGGCCGGCGAAGAAGACGCCCGCCGGGGCCATCAGCCCGAAGCCGACGGGTACGATGCCGAACCGCTCGATCGCCCAGTTCGCCCCAACAATCGCGGCGACGTATCCCACGAGCAGCAGGAAGCCGATGGTGCGGCGGTTCAGAGTCATCCGCGCAGCTCGCGGACGACCTTCGCGCTGGCGGTGATCGTGATGCCGCCGCGCGGTTTCTGCACGACCATCGTGCGCACCCAGTGCGGTGCGCACGCTTCCATCACATCCCGCGCGACGCGTGCGGCGAACGCCTCGCCAAAGATACCCTCGTTGCGGAAAGTCTGGAAGTAGAGTTTGAGTGATTTCGACTCGATGCACGACGCGTCCGGGCGATAGGCAATCGTCACCTCGTACCAGTCGGGCTGACCGGTGACGGGGCAGAGCGCGGTCACTTCATCGGAAACCATCCGCACGACCGTCACATCCGGCGGCGCAGGGAAGGTGTCAAGCCCGTTGAAGATATCGTCGTGCGGCTTCAGATGGCGGAAATGCTGGTCGGTCATTGTCTCCTCCGGTCTCATTATCAACCGATGAAGTATAACACCGCCCGGTTTTGGGCCGGAAGCCGTTGCAACGCCGGAGCGAATATGCGATGGTACGAGGACAGGAAAGGAGCGTCTCGCATGGGTAAAAAAGACAAGGGCACCAAAGAAACGCGGAAGCCCAAGAAGCCCAAGGCATAACCCGCATTCTGAACCGCCAAGACGCCAAGAACGCCAAGAGAGAAAGTAGGAAAGGATTTTTCCTTTTTTATTTTCCCTTGGCGTCCTTGGTGTCTTGGCGGTTAGACTCCTCGTTTGTCCCGCACGACGTGACTGTGCGACAATGTCCCGCCGGGCCGGGTGCGGTTTGGTGCGGTGCGGAATGGACAGCAAAGAAGGAGAACGACGCGGTGACAACCGATGTCGCGCGGGATCGCGAACGGGCATGGGAACTCTTCTGCGAGTGGACGACGAGCGAAAGCCTGCGCAAGCATGTGCTGGCCGTCGAGGCGGCGATGCGCGCCTACGCGCGGCGCTTCGGTGAAGATGCGGAGGCGTGGTCGGTCGTCGGCATCCTGCACGACCTCGATTACGAGCAGTACCCGACGATGGACGGCACCGGGCACCCCTTTAAGGCGGTCGAATATCTCAGCTCCGTCGGCTACCCGGAGGTCGTGACACGAGCGATCCTTTCCCACGCGGACTACAGCGGTGTAGCGCGCGAGTCCCGGATGGAACATACGCTCTTCGCGGTCGACGAACTGACCGGCTTCATCAGCGCGGTCGCGCTCGTTCGCCCCTCGAAGCGAGTCGCAGATGTGGACGCCAAGTCGGTGCGCAAGAAGATGAAAGACAAGGCGTTCGCGCGGGCCGTCAGCCGGGAAGACCTCGTGCAGGGCGCAGAAGAACTCGGATTGGATTTCGACGATCACATCGCGTTCACCGTCGAGGCGCTGACTGCACAGGCGGCACGGCTGGGCCTTGCCGGTACACCGGAAGTAGCGAATATGTAGGGGCGGTCGCGCCGATGTGCCCACTCAAGCGCATCCCGTCGAGAAAGGAAGGACGAACTCTGTGAGTGTGATGAATCTGGGCGTCAACGCCCGATTGCCACGGCGGCGCATGCTGGCGTTCGGCGCGGCGACCCTGGCATCGGCGGCGCTGGCGGCGTGTGGTGGGAGCAAGGCGACAGATACGCCACTACCGTCGACGCCCAAGCCGGTGAGCACTGTCGCTCCGACGGCTCCGACCGCCCCAGCCGCTGCGGCGAGTTCGGCAGGGAACACGGCGGATGTCGCCAGCCGCAACGGTAAATATAAGGCCCCGCCGCCGATGACGATTGATAAGGCAAAGAAGTACACCGCTACCATCGCCACGAACAAGGGGACGATGAAGGCGGAACTGTATGCGGACACCGCACCAATCGCGGTGAACAATTTCGTCTTTCTCGCCAACGACCATTTCTACGATGGCGTGATCTTCCATCGCATCGTCGCGGGCTTCGTCATCCAGGGTGGCGACCCGACGGGCACGGGCACCGGTGGCCCCGGCTACAAGTTCGCCGATGAAACGGTTCCCGCCACCCGGAACTATGAGAAGGGGACGCTCGCGATGGCGAACAGTGGGCCGAACACGAACGGCAGCCAGTTCTTCATCTGCCTCGATAATCTGACCGCGAAGGGCGCACTGCCGAAGCAATACACCCTTTTCGGCAAAGTCACCGACGGTTTGGACACGATTGACAAAATCCTCGCCGTGCCGCGCACCGCAGGCAGCGATGGCGCACAGTCCAAGCCGACCGAGAAAGTGTTCATGGAAAGCGTAACGACCCAGACGACCTAACCCCCGGTCCCTTCCCTCAAAGGAAGGGGAGACGTAAGGGCGCACAGCCGTGCGTCCACTGGACAGAAAAGAGGCATGGATGGCAGGCAAGAATAACCAGTACGCGGCACAGGGCGCACCGAAATTTGCGTTGGAGCGTGGCAAGACGTACAAGGCGAAATTCGAGACCTCACTGGGCGATTTCGAGGCGGAACTGTACAGCGACACTGCGCCGATGAGCGTGAACAACTTCGTCTTCCTCGCGAATGAGGGATTCTACGATGGCGTGATCTTCCATCGCATCGTGCCCGGTTTCGTCGTGCAAGGCGGTGACCCGACGGGCACGGGCACGGGCGGCCCCGGCTACAAGTTCGCCGACGAGGACATCCCGAGCCACCGCGACTACGAAAAAGGCACATTAGCGATGGCGAACAGTGGCCCCGGCACGAACGGCAGCCAGTTCTTCGTCTGCGTCGCGGACCTGCGCGGTCGCCTACCGAAGCAGTACAACGTCTTCGGCAAAGTGACCAACGGAATGGATGTCGTGGACAGCATGGTCAGCGTACCGCTCGTACGCGGCAGCGAAAAGCCCGCCGATGCGATCACGATCAACAAAGTGACGATCGAGACGGCCTAACCCCCCAGCCCCCTTCCCGACTCGGGAAGGGGGAGCGATCCTCTTTGAGTTTTGGGATGTGAGGGATACAACACGGCGCTTAGATGAGTCACCCCTCCCCGATGCGGGGCAGGGCCGGGGAGGGGCATTTCCGTGCGTTTCTTGCTCGTGCGACATGGGGAAAGCACGTACAACGCGGAGGGGCGCATCCAGGGGCAGCAGGACGCGCCCCTTTCCGAGCGCGGGCGGCGGCAGGCGGAGCGGATCGGCGAGCGGTTGCGTTCGTATCAATTTGATGCCTGCTACGCCTCCGACCTTTCCCGCGCGGCGGACACGGCCCGCGCGATCATGCAGCACCACCCCGCCGTGCCATTCGAATTCGTGCCGCTGCTCAGGGAAATCAAGTTCGGCATCTTTGAGGGGCGGATCATGCCCGAAATCGAGGAGATGTACCCGGAAGAGTACGCGCAGTGGATGGACGACCGGCGCATCTTCGTGCCGCCCGGTGCAGAAAGCGGCGAAGACCTGTCTGAGCGGGCGGGCCGTGCCTTGCGCTGGCTCCAGAATCGGGGGCATGACGGGACCGTGCTCGTCGTCGCTCATGGCGCGATCCTCAATGCCTTCCTCGGCCAGTTCCTCCGACTCGGCGGCGAGAGCCGCCCCTTCCACTTCGACAACACCGCGCTCGCCATCGTCGAGGATAAGCCATTCGGCCCGCGCCTCCTGCTCGCCAACGACACCTCCCACCTCGGCCCCGATTCTGCCTTCCCGTAAGGTAATCTAGCGCAGAGGACACAGAGAGCACAGAGAATTCCTCTTTTAACTTCTCTTCTCGGTGTTCTTTGCGCCCTCTGCGGCCTCTGTGTTAAGGTTTCGTTCTTGGCGTCTTGGCGGTGAGAATCGGTGTCCGGGGGTGTATTGTGGAGACGGGATTTGATGTTATCGTGATCGGGCTAGGGGCGATGGGAAGCGCGACGGCGTACCATGCGGCACGGCGCGGCGAGCGGGTACTGGGATTGGATGCCTACCCGCGCGGGCACAAGAATGGCTCATCGCACGGGACGACGCGGATCATCCGCGAGGCGTATCAGGAGGCGCCGGAGTACGTGCCGCTCGTTCAACGGGCGTACGCGCTCTGGCGGGAGTTGGAAGCGGAGTCGGGCCGCAGCCTCCTGACGATCACCGGTGGCCTCAATATCGGTGCGCCGGGAAGCGAGTTTGTCTCCGGTTCACGAATGAGCGCGCAACTGCACCACCTGCCGTACGAGGAACTGTCGAATATCGAGGTCGCCGAGCGGTTCCCCGGCTTCCGTCTGGCCGATGGAATCGGCGCGGTCTACGAGCCGACCGCCGGGTTCCTCCACCCGGAAGAATGCGTCTTCGCGCATCTCGATCTGGCGGCGCGGTATGGCGCGGAGATTCATCATAGCGAACCGGCTATTCGCTGGGCGGCGGACGGGGATAGTGTGCGCGTCGAAACCGAACAGCGTGTATACACAGCAAGTCAACTGGTGATCACTGCCGGGCCGTGGGCAAGCGAGATGCTCACTGAACTGGGGTTGCCGCTTCGAGTGCAGCGGATCGTCAATGTCCATTTCGCGCCGACCGCGCCGGAGAAGTTCGCGCCCGAGCAGTGCCCGATCTACCTTATGCAGGTGCCGGAGGGCGACTTCTACGGCTTCCCTGCGCTGCCCGGCGAGGGTGTGAAGATCGGTAGGCACGACATTGGCGAAATCTGTACGCCCGAAACGATTCGACGCGACGTAGACCCGGAAGAGATCGCGATGCTCCGCGCGGTGCTCGACCGCTACATGCCGGGCGCGGCGGGCGAGATGCTCTGGTCGCTCACCTGCATGTACACCAACACGCCCGACCGCCACTTCATCCTCGACCGGCACCCCACGCACGCCAATGTCGTCTATGGCTGCGGTTTCTCCGGCCACGGCTTCAAGTTCGCCAGCGTGATCGGCGAAGTGATGGCCGACCTCGCCCTCGATGGCGCCACGCAGCACGACATTAGCTTTCTTTCGGCATCACGGTTCGCAGAGGTACAGTCCTGATCTCCACTGCCCAGAGAGTTCCTTCCTTCCCCTCCCGTGGGGAAGGAAGTGAGATGCGATTGATCGGTGGTCTACCCAACGCGATCCTTCATCTATTGGGAGGTAACGATGACACACGTTCACCCCGGATGGCCCGGCACTGGAGAAAGTTCGCCGTACTACGAGCAATATATCCGCCTCGTGCCAGACAGTGACATCATGGAAATCCTTGACCGGCAGATTGATGAGACGGTAGCGGCATTGTCTTCATTCACGGTGGAGCAGGCGCAATGGCATCCCGCGCCGGGCGAATGGAACGCGGTGCAGATCATCGAGCATCTCGCCGACGCGGAGCGGGTTTTCATGTACCGCGCGCTCTGCTTCGCCCGCAATGACCCGACGCCGCTGCCGGGAATGGACCCGAACGTCTTCATGGCGGGGACGAATTTTGCTGGGCGCACGCTCCCGGATGTTGTCGCGGAGTTTGTGGCGGTGCGTCGCGCGTCGCTAGCGCTCTTGCGAAGCCTCGACGCGGCGGCATGGATGCGCGTCGGCGTGGCCGACGGCAACCCGATCAGTGTCCGCGCGCTGGCATATATCGCGGCGGGCCACGAGTTGCACCACGCGAAGGATTACCCGCGCCATCGCGCGATGGGCGCGGAATAGAACAGGCGATGCCTGACTGGGCGCCAGAATGGTAGCGTAGGCATCAGCCTGCGCCACCAAACCTTGCCCGCACATTTCGCAGGCGGGCAATCTGCTCAGAGGGCGCCCGGCTACTGAGATGGGACGCAGGCTGTGGACTTGGACGTATAATCCTACACAGATACCGGCATTCCGGGATGGCAGAGAATCGCGGGCGCGAACTGGATCGCCTCGTCGCGATCCGTTGCCGTGATCTCACGCTCGTTTGACGGTCAGGTCCTTGTCTTCCATTTCCCAAGAGTGATCCATCGTGTGATACGCGGTATGCCGAATCAGGTACCGCAGCGGCCAGGTGCGGGCCATTTTGCCTTGGGAATGGAACACCCGAATTGCTTTGAGATAGGCGTCGCGGTGCGCTTTCAAGCCCTCATCGGTCAGCATCGCGCCTTGAGGAGTGAGCACCCCGAGCTTCTTTGCCCAGTCCTGCTCCGTGCCAAACGTATGACGGACGATGTGGTCCCGATCACGCCCGCCCCCGCGCTGACCCTTCTGCATCTCAGCCGACACCCGCGAACGCACATCGTCGAAAAACGCCCAGCACGCCTGCATCAGTGCCAGTTCCCGTTCCAACTCATCGCTCGACATCTCTTGCCTGTCGATGTTCGAAAACGCGAACGAGATGCCCCAGAAGTCGGTTGAGCCCGTGCCCGGATAGTGCTCGACCACGTCGACGGTGATGATGGCCGCAAATGCTGCATCCATCCCAGCCAGCTTCGCCACCTTTGCATAGCGTGGAAGGTAAGATTGTAACCGTGCAATCGCGGTCTCCCCGTCCTTCGCACCGCGCTCGAGGCCGGGCCAATCCGGTGCCACCGCTACCACCTTCTTATCTTTCGGTCCGATTTCGAGCATCACCCAAAGTTTGTCAGCCATCGCTACTCCCAGCACCGAAGTTCCTGCAACTTCTGATCTCGAATTGCCGCGATCGCATTGTAACGCAGAAAATGAACATGTTGTCTCTGCATTCCTGACTGCCGGTATGCGTGCAACAGCATGTGGCCCAGTCCACCCGCTGCAGCCTACGCTACCGGGAAAAGAGAGAGGGCGATGGTCGTCTTCGACCCGGCCAACCTCCTCGACATCTCCGGCTTCATGCCCGACGGCGCACCCAAACTGATCCTCAATGAACTGAGCACAAACTACATCAAGATCGCTGTCGCGCAGGCGATGCTGGATCGAGATTGCCCTGCTGTGCCTGCCTGATGTGGCAACGCCGTTGTTCAGCCGACGGCAGGTGAGAGGTATGCGGAGCGCATGAAGCCGGATTTGTCGCCGATCTGGACAGGGTACCAGGTGTTGCCGTCGCCGTTCACGGTGGGGCCGGTCACGAGGACTTCCGTGCCCTCCGCGACGGTCGTGAGAATCTTACCGGTCTTGCTGTCCGGTTTGTCGCGGAGATTGACGCTATCTCCATCTGTATTCGCGACGACGAATTTCCGGGTCGTTGGGGTCGGGGTGGCGGGCGCGGGTGTGCTCGTCGGTGTGGACGATGCCGCCGGTGGCGTAGGGATCGCCGGAGTGAGCGGTGACGGGGCCTGCGTCGCGTAGGTGTACGCCTTCGGTAAGGTGAAGTGGATCGCGCCCGTCACAATCTCGATGTCCACCGCGCCGACCGCGTGCGGCGGTGCGACAGCGGTGATCGTCTTGCTGTCTGGCACCTGGACATTCGTTGCCGGGACGCCGCCGATGGAGACGGTCGTGGCGCCCTGGAAGTTCGCGCCAGTGAAGGTCACGGTCGTCCCGCCTGCCACGGGGCCGGTCGTTGGGTTTGTGCCGGTGAAGTGCGGCAGGCTGTTCAGCACGGCGTCGCTGAAGGCGAAGGCATCGAAGGTACCGATGCCCGTCGCGAGATCGTATCCGGGGGTCGCCGGGTAGCGAAGATCGGTTGCGCCGTCGCACGAGGCGTCGAAGCAGTTGTGACCCGTCGTGATGTCGTGGAAGACGGCGGGATTGCTGTTGAAGAGGCGGTAGATGACCGGGTTCGCGAAGCCCATGCGCGGGTAGCCCGCCGTCAGGAGGTGCTGATTGGTCAAGGTCGCGGCGGCGGCCCACATCGGCGCGGCGACGCTCGTGCCACCCGTCGCCATGAAGCAGGAGCCCGCGACGCTGCCGGTGACGCGCGCGCAATTCTGCGGGTCCGTCGTGTAGATGATAAAGCCGCTCTTCGGGTCGGCGTTCGCGGCGACATCGGGCACCTGCCGCTTGCCGTTGCTGTATGCGTTCGCGACGCCCGACCCCGTTTGGTAGTCCTGCATCGGCCAGACGGTGCTCAAGCCGCCGCCGCCCGCGCCGCCGCCCGTATCGAAGGCGTTCCAGACGGTCTCGCCAGTGTAGGCGCCAGTCGCCGGATCAACGGTTAGTTTTGTGCCGCCGACGCCGGTGACGTATGGCTGGCTGGCCGGATCGTCCACGGCGAGGGCATTCGCGGTCGCAGTGTGGTGCATGGCGCAATCGCGCGAACCGCTGTCGCCCGAGGCGGCGAAGACGCTCTGCCCCTGCGCGGCCATCTGCTCGAAGATCGTGTTTTCGGGCATCAGGAAGGTGTTCGGGTTCCGGTTCTGCTCGCAGCCGCCGAAACTGATGCTGACGACCGAGGCGAGGTTGTCGTTCGCCATCAATTGCAGCGAATCAATGATCGCCGTGATGCGGATATCGGACTCATAGACGAGCATTTGCTGGAGTTTCGGCAACATGCCGAGGTAGACATCTATGTCGAGTTCGACTTCCTCCTCGAATGGGCCAGGGCGCGTGCCGCCGTCCACGGGGACGCGTGTAACCGGCACGTTCGTACCGAAGCACCCCTGATAGGCGGCGACGTTGACATCTTTATAGTCGTCCACCTCCATCAGACCGATGATTTGCCCTTCACCCTGCTCACCACGTTGGGTAAAGGGGGTGAAGTTGTAGGCTGTTTTGAGTTGATTCGGGGTGTACGCGCCGAAGGTCGAGGCGACGGTGAGCGCGGCATCGCAGCCGCTCGCGCCGGTGGTCGGGGCGGCGGGGGCATTGCCGGCGTCGGGCGCCGGGGCGGGGTCCATATGTGTTTTGACCTGAATGATATTGTCCAGCCCGACAATTGCCTGAATGTATGGGCTGATGCTCGACGGCAACGTCGGGGCGACATCGGCGGCGGCAGAGACGGAGCCGGAGCCATCCTGATAGTCGGAAATAGTCACCTTCAGCGCGGTCTGCACCTGATCCACCGTCCCGGTCGCGTTGATAATCGAACCGCTGCCGCGATCCGTGACGGAGAGTTTGGCGTTCTTGAGGAAATCCACCACCGGCTGCCGACTGCTCGTGATGAATCGCTTGGTGAAGTCGGCGGGCGAAAGGTAGTGATGGAACTGCGGCGAGGTCGGGTCATAGAGGTCGTGCAGGAAGGTGTCGAGCGCGTGCTGATCCTGCACCTTGAGGGAGACGGCAAGGTACATCGTCTGCTGCGGATTGGTTGGGCCGACGCGCACCCCGGTCGGCCCGGTGGGTGATTGCGCGCCTTGCGACCCCGGCACACCACCGGGTGAGAAGCCAGGCGGGAACTGATCCGTCCGCGCGCCCGGTGGTGTGCCGATCTGCGCCTGTCCCGGTTGCCCGGCGCTGACTGTCGGCGTCGGCGTCGCGGCGAAGACGGCGAGCGGTGCGCAGCAAAGGCACGCGATCAAGAGGCCCGTCAAGCGAATTCCGGCCCGATGGCCGTGCAGCAGTTTGGTCATCAATGTTCGTCCCCCCACACCTCGACTCTTTCGCGCGGGCATTCTCGCACAGAGATCGCCATTATGTCACGTCGCGGGGTTAGGTTCCCGCTCCAAACGAAACCAATGGGCGGCTTGTGGCGTCAAAGAGGTAGCTGGAGCATTCATTAGTCGACACACTGGCGCGCACAAAGGTTTTACATCGGGTAGATTTTCTTGGCGGTGTGTGTGTATACTGATGAGTGCAAAGGTGGATTTTGCACGGTGGGTAGTTTAGGAGGTTCACATGGACATGGCGAGTTCGACGGGTTACTCGGCGGTCGCGCCGGTATCCGTAACGCGCACGGTGGTGCGCTGGGCGGTTCTCGGCGCGGCGGGCGTGATCGCGCTCATCATCGCGTTGAGCAACAGCATGACGGCGAGCGCGGCGGCCCCCGTCGCGTATCAGACCAACTGCATCCCGATCAATTACGGGACGTGCGTTCAGAATGGTGTCTACGGTGCAGTGAACAACGGCTTCTACGGGGGAGGCTATGGGGCATTCAATGGCAACGTCGTTAGCGTTACCTCGGACAACCGCTATTGCGGTGGCGTCGTCTACATTGTTAACGAGGGCGGCAACCTCATCAACCGTTGCCCGGATGGCACCCGCGTCTTCCCGGTCTTCCCGGACTATGGCGTCGGTGGTGTATTCGGCAATGGTTTCGTCGGCAATAACTTCATTGGCGGCAACTTCAACAACGGATTCGTCAACAACGGGTTCGCCAATAACGGTTTCGTCAACAATGGGGCCATTTGCAACGGCCTGTATGGCTGCCCCGGCACCTTTAACGGCGGCTTCTTCAACAATGGCGGCTTCCCGGCGGGCGCGACGTATGTCGGTGGGAACACGTACACCTACAACGACAACCGCTTCTGCGGCGACGGCAAGCTCTTCTTCGTGCCGGGTCGCGGTTCGTTCTGCCAGAACGGCAACGGCTTTGCCGGTAACGGCTTCGCTGGCAATGGCTTCGTCTTCCCGAACTACCGCTTCCTTGAGGTAGCGCAGCCGACGACAGCGACGCAGGCGCCAGTTGCTGTGGTCGCCCCCGCGACGACAGCCCCGGTGGCGGCTCCTGTGACTGCTGCCCCCGTTGCCGCACCGACCACCCTGGTCGCAGCTCCGGCAGCGGTCCAGCAGTCCCCCGTGGTCGCGGCCCCGGCGCAGATGCCGACGGCGTTGACCGCCCCGCAAGTCCAGACGCCGGATGCACCGGCGGGCGGCGGCGCGGGCATCCATGTGCTGAGCGCACCGGCTGTGACCGCTCCGGCGGCCACGAAGGATTCGGACGATCACCGGGGATAAATCCCTTTCGGTCTCCAGTTCCGCATTGACGCGGTTGAACCAGAATCGGAACGCCCCGCTCCAGCCATTATGGAGCGGGGCGTTCTTTTGCGCGAAATCGGGAGTTGGAAACCGGGGGAAGCCGTGTTCAGGTGAAGGGCTGGAACGTCATTGGGAGTGTGAAGGTGAGGCGCGCGGGCAGGAAGCATTCATCTTTCGTGCAGGCCTGATACCGGAGGGTCGCCGTGATCGCCACATCCTCGCGTTGCCCGGCAAAAACAAGGGCGGTTGTCAGCGTAATTGCCCCGTTATACACCGGTAAATCTTCGCCGAGCCAGTCGGTGTGAAGTAAGTGCGGCGGTGGATAGCGTATGGGTTCGACGGTCACCGTTTCCGGCGCAACGATGTCGAGCGCCGTCGGGATATAGCCCTCCGGGAGCGGCTGCCCGTAGATGTGCAAGCCGGGAGCGGTGTGAATCGTCACACGGAGGCCAATGCGTTCCCCGATCACGAAGGCGCCGGTATCCAGCGACGCGACGGCAACGATTTCGGTGGTTTCCTGCCGATCCTGCGGGCCGGTGCCCGCGACGGTCAGATTGAAGTGTTCGCGCAGCGTCGTTGTGGCGGCGTCGCGCGTCCGGTGGCCGTCGTGGAAGGCTTTATCTTCGACGCGGCCATCCGCGCCGATGAAATAGGTGCCAGGGTAGGGGATGCCGTAGTGCTCATTGGTCGGCTGGACGCTCGTGTTGAGGATGCCGAGTTCCCGGATAAATATGCTGCCTTCATCCGACAGTAGCGGATAGGTGATTCCCCGCGCGTTGGCGAAGGCGGCGAGTGTCTCCTGGGAGTCATAACTGAGGGCGAAGGGGAGGATGCCGTTCGCTTCAAGCGTCGGCAGATTGGCCTGCAACTCCACGAGTTGCGCTTTGCAGAATGGTCACCACGACGCGCTGCGATGCACGACGATCATCGCGCGCTTGCCGCCCCGCGCGGCGGTGAACCCTACTTGCTGCCCATGCTGATCGGGGAGCGTGAAGTCCGGGAAGCGATCGCCAATCGCCGGGCCAGTTGGGGTCGGGAACGTCGGTGCCGTCAGTGTGCTCATCGCGCTCTTCCTTTCCTGTGCCTGGGACACCCGGTAAAGGGAACGCGAAGCACGGCACGTTATTCCTTGTCCCTTTATTGCCATCCGTCAAGTCGAGCGCATGTGTCGCGAGAGCGCGTATCTCCCTCTTACCGGGCCGTTATCCTTTGACGCCACTGACGACCACCCCCTGCACGTAGTTCCGTTGCGCCAGGAAGAAGACCAGCAGTAATGGGATGATGCTCAGCGTGGTCTGTGCCATCACCTGCGCGATCTCGCCGCCATACCGCCCGTTGAGCAGCGTCAGGCCCAATGGTACCGTGAACTGGTTCGGGGAGTTGAGATAGATCAGCGGTTCGAGGAATTCGTTCCAGTGTGCGGTGAAGTTGTAGATTGCTACCACACCGAGCGCGGGGGCAGCCATCGGCAATGTGACGCGCCAGTACAATCCGAACCACCCCGCGCCGTCCATCCGCGCCGCGTCGTCAATCTCGATCGGGATCGTCAGCATGTACTGGCGCAGGAGGAAGATGCTGAAGGCGCTTGTCGAGTGCGCTGCGACGAAGGCAGGCAACCAGAGCGGGATGAGCGTATTGAGCAGGTGCAATTTCGCCCAGAGCAGGTAGAGCGGGATGAGCGTCACCTGTCGGGGGAGCATCATCGTGCTGAGGATAAGCACAAAGAGCGGCCCGCGCCCCCAGAAGCGCATCCGCGCGAAGGCGAAGGCAACGAGCGACGTGGAGAAGAGTGTGCCGATCATACTGAGGGTCGTGACGACGATGGTGTTTCGATAGAAGGTCGCGAAGGGGAGGTTCCGCCACGGCGCGATGAAGTTGTCCCACTGGAAGTGCCGCGGGACCCAGATCGGCGGCACGGCGAAGGCGTCGGATGCGTCCTTCACGGCGGTGGAGAGCATCCAGAGGAACGGCGCAGAGTAGATCAACGCACCGATGGCAATGGTGAGGTAGAGGGCGGGTCGCCCCAGGCGCAAGCGCGTCCCGCGCCCCCGCGGCGTGATGGTCACTTGCGTAACCCCCCTTCGTAGTGTACCCAGTGCTCCGACGACCGCACGAGCAGGAGCGTGAAGACGAGGATGATCGCGAAAACAATCCAGGCGATTGCCGAGGCATAGCCAAAGTGGAACAATTGAAAGCTCTGCTTATACAAGAAGACGACGAGCGTCAGGGTCGCGTTATTCGGCCCGCCCTGTGTCAGGACGTAGGCGTTTGTGAAGACCTGGAACGAGTTGATGATGTTGATGACGATATTGAAGAAGATGGTGGGCGTGAGCAGCGGCAACGTGACGGCGAAGAACGTGCGCCATGCCCCCGCACCATCAATTCGTGCCGCTTCCTGTAACTCCGTGGGGATGCTCTGCAGGCCGGCGAGATATAGCAGCATGTTGGTTCCCGTTCCCCACAGTGCGATCAGGGCGAGGCCGACAATCGCCCACCGCTCGTCCGCAAACCAACGTGGGCCCGTGATATGGAACCAGCCGAGCGCCTGATTGAGTAGGCCGGACTGCGGGTTGAGCACCCAGTTCCAGATCAGCGAGACCGCGACGCCGCTCACCACCGCCGGCAAGTAGTAGATCGTGCGCCAGAAACTCGCGCCACGAATCTTCTGGTTAAGCATCAGGGCGATGCCGAGGGCGATCAGTGTGCCGAAGGGGACGGTGATTCCCGTGTAAATAAGGGTCACGCGCAGCGACTTGTGGAAGAGCTGGTCGTGAATCAGCTGGTCGTAGTTTTTCAACCCGACGAAGTCGTGCTTGGAAAGGAGATCGGTATCGAAGAGCGACAGCCCGAACGAATAGATCATCGCGCCGAGCGTGAAGACGAGGAAGCCGATCACCCAGGGCGCAATGAAGAGGTACGCCATTCGCTGCTCGATCGCGCGCTGCGACGACCGCCGCCGCGCGCGATCCTTCGCCCGTGTCTCCATCGCTATCTGCGGCGCGTTCGCCTGTTCCGCCATCGTTCCCTCATCTTCGTTGAAGGTATATGACCGCCGTGACACCGGGGGCGCGAGGATAATACAAGCGACGGTTCGCCTGTACCTTCCACGCGCCCCCAGTTTCACGGCGGTCGCCTCTGTAGATGCTACGCTCGCTGCTTCGTGGTGACTTGCTGGGCGATATCCTTCATGTAGGTGACAGGCGTGCTACCGACGACGAAGAGTTTCTCGAGGGCGGGTGTGAGGATCGCCTGCGCCTCGCCGTCTTTCTTGAATAACGGCGCGTTGCTTGGATAGCCTTGCTCCATCGCCTGCCGCCCGACATCGAGGTTCGCTTCCGCCAGTTCGGGGTATTTGTCCACGCAGATTTTCTTCCAGTCGTCCAGTGCCGAGTACCGGCTCGGCAGGTAGCCCGTCGTTTGCGTCAGATACAGCTGGTATTCCTTGCTGGAAAGGTACTTGACGAGCTCCCACGCCGCGTCTGGGCTTTTCGTCCCCTTCCAGATCGCGTAACCGTCCGCCGTGCCGAGGGTCTTACGTCCCTTTGGCCCCTTTGGCACAGGTGCGTACGACCAGCGGAACTTCTTGTTGATCGCCTTCGCATGGACGAAGGGATAAAACCCATCCTCGACCATCGCGAGGCGACCGGACGCGAAGGCGGCGGGAACGGCATCGAAGGCACGCTGCCCTGCGCCGATTAGGTTGGTTTTCTGGGCAATGAATTTGTCGTCCCACGTCCCCTTGCGGATCCACTCGAGCGCTGCGAGGGCGTCCTCGGAGTCGAAGGTCGCGTGGGTGCTGTCGCTCGGGTCCACGATCGAGCCGCCCCACGCGGCGACCTTGTACCACCAGCGGTCAGTGCCGTAGGAGGGGAACCACAGGCCCGTCGTGCTGCCGGTGGTCAGCTTCTTCGCCGCGTCGGCGTAGGTGTCGTGCGTCCAGTTGTCGTCAATTGGCTTGATGCCCGCCTTGTCGAACAGGTCGAGGTTGTAGTAGACGAACATCGTGTTGACGTACTTCGGCATCCCGAAGCGCAGGCCGCTCGGCAGCACGAAATCCTTCCACTGCCAAGCGAAGAAGTCCTTGATGTCTGCGTCCTTGAAGTCGCGCTGCACGAGCGGATTGATGTCCAGCACCTGCCCGCGGTCCGCATACTGCGTAATATTGCCGAGCCAGGTGTCGAAGACGTCCTGGGCGGTACCGCCGATCATCGCCGCCGTCAGCTTCTCGTCCGCGTTGGCATCCGTCGGCTCGACGGAAACCTTCACATCGGTCTGCCTGGTGAAGTTCGCGTCCAGAAAACTCTGCGTTGCCTTCACTTCGTCCGGCGAGCCGCCACGCAGCAGGTACCGGACGGAGCCGCCGACCTTGCGGGCGGGCGCGGCCTGCGCGACCGTCCCCGTTGTCGCCACGGCGCTACCCGATGCGGCGGTCGTCGCACCCGCACTGGCGGGGGTTCCGCCCTTCGTGGCGGCGGGTGCGCTCGTTGCCGCGCCGGTGGGCGCAGCCGCGTTCGTGGCGGGGGCGGTCGTGCTTGTTTTCGTGGCGCCGCAGGCGGCGAGGATAGCGACGCCCGCCGCACCGACCGCTGCACGGAGGATCTGACGTCGGGTCGGGGAAATAGACATGATGGATGCACCTTTCTCGATTGCTTGTCGCATTTCGCCGAACGAAAATATAGCACAATAGGGATACTCCAATGCCGGGCTGGGAAGGTGGCTTCGTGGAATGCCCGTCCTCACATTTCCCCCATCTAAGGTACACTCCGGGAAACCACTCGGATTACCGCGAAGGAGCGCTTCCCTTGCTATCCCTCCTCGACACCCCTGCCATCGCCGCCTATCGCGCCGCGTTACCGCCTGGTACGTTACTGGATTTCTCCGTCACCGCCCTCGACCGTATCAGCGTCGCCTCGTGGTCGCTCACCTTTTGGCCCACAGAAGGACCGGACGGCGGCGCGCACGGCTACGGCCTCACCGACACCGAGGCGCGCACGGGCGCGTACGGCGAATTGAGCGAGGTCGTCCACGCCGCCGCTGCGCTGCGTCGCCTGCCCCGCCGCGCGGCCTCGTATCGCGCGCTCGTCAACGACTTGGGCGAGCGCGGCGTGCTCGACCCCGTCGCAGGATGTCTTGATGCCGGGAGCGCCTACACGCCCGATCTGCCGCTGGAATGGGTGCCGGTGACGCGCTACAGCACGGGCGAGTCAGTCTGGGTGCCCGCCGAATTCGTCGCCATTCAGCCTGCGGACCTCGGTCCCGGCGCGCGGCTCATCACGCCGATCACGAACGGCCTCGGTGCGGGGCTATCGCTCGATCAGGCTCTGGCGCATGGTCTCCTCGAACTGGTGCAGCGGGATGGCAACAGCGTCAACTTCCGTGCGATGGCGCAAGGGACCGTCGTGGACCTCGGCGCGGTGACGGACGCGACGACGCGGCTGCTACTCGGCTGGCTCGACACGGACGGTGTGGACGTGCTCGTTAAGCTCGCGAGCACGGATTTCGGCATCTCGGACATCTACGTCGTTGGGATGGACCGTGAGCCGATGGGCGCCCCGCTGATGGCTGCCGCGTGCGGCGAGGCGGCGCACCCGGACCGCGATGTGGCGCTCCGCAAGGCGTTATTGGAGTTCTGCGCCGCTCGTGCCCGCCTTGCCTTCACGCACGGGCCGCTTGGTCCGGTGGAGGCGGTCACGCCGCCGGGCTATCTCGACGCCTACCGCCGCCACTACTCGCCTGCCGGGGAAGAGCCGCGTGCGCTGGCGGCAATGCGTCACTGGCGCGCGTTTACGAATAACGAGATGCGTCGCCACCTGTCCGATTCCGTCCTGTCCGATACTGAGCGTGTACCATTCGCATCGCTGCCCACCGTACCAGACAGCGGCGGCGACAAGGCCGCGCTCGTCCGCCTGATTGCGGACCGGTTGATGTCGGAAGGGTTGGATATTCTCTACGTGGACTGCTCGCCGCCCGACGCGTCCGATGTGCATGTCGTCAAGGCGATCGTGCCGGGGCTGGAGGTAGAGACGATGAGTTATTACCGCATCGGGGCGCGCAATCTCGCCCGCCTGCTCGCGCGCGGAAGCGATCTCGTCGGTCTTGGCGGCCCATCCCCCGGCACACTACCGATCTTGCTCACGGATAAGGGGAGAGAAAGCATCGGTGGCCCTGCATGGCTCGATCCAAATGCTGTGGATCGTCTTGTCGGGCCGCTCTATGCCCTCTACCGTGAGCCAGGTCGCCATGCCGCCGCCCTCGCTGCGGAGCGGGATCGTTAGAGCGCGGGCGGCAGCACGACGGCGGGTACATCCGCCGCCGCCATTGCCGCATTGAGCGCGGCGAGATCGGTGGCGATGATCGTGCGGAGCCGGGCAACCTGCTCATCCACGCGCGCCGCGAGGTCGCGAAAGAGTGCGGTCTGCGCCGTCGTCGGGGCATCGTCGCAGCGCGCGACCCAGTAGCCGAGCCTTGCCAGTTTCGCATCGAGTGCGATCGAAGAATTGAGGCTTTCCTGCTCCCCCGCGTGCTCGTGCAGTCGGGGCTGAAGGAGCGCGCCCTCGATCGCACACAGTTGCGCAATGAGCGCCGCCACGGATTGCCGAACCTCTACGGTCGCTGGATCGTCGTGGAGCGATCGAACACGCAGTTCGAGTTGCCCGCGCACGTCGCGCAGCGCGTTTACTGTGTCGTGTGCTGCCGAGGTCGCGTCGCGGATGTAGCTAACGAGCGTGAACTGCGCCGTCAGGTCGGCATCCGGCGCGACCGTGCGGGGGTCGCGCACGATCTGGAAAGGCGTTGCCCATTCCTGTGCGCCGATGGCGAGGCGGGCGAGATAGGCGCCAGGGAGGGCAAGCGGCGCGGTGATGCCGCCCAACTGGTGGCCGGGGACGCCTCGCGCGCCAGGGTACTTCATGTCCCAGACGAAGCGATTGATCCCCGGCTCGTTCGGCAAGCGTGCGGCATCGGTGGCGCGACCCTGCATCTCCGGTGGCAGCACGCCGACACGCACGCCCGGTTCGTCGTCGCCCGTGCTCTTGCGCGCCAGTACCGACGAAGACCCGCGCAATCGGTAGGCGTACGGCCCGAGTGGTTCGGCGGGTGGCGGCGGGGAGGCACTCGAGAAGCGGGCGATCTCGGCCCCGCCCTTGTCGAGGATGGTCAGCGTCATTGTGTCGGTCGGCTGCTCGTGCAGATAATAGGCGAGCATGACGCCGCTCGGTGGATTCTCCGCACCAAAGGCGTAGCTCATCGAAATCAGGCTGGTGATGCCGTATGCCTCCCGCGCGACGCGATACGTCGGGCGCGGCGCGAGAAGGTGCGCCTGGGCATCGAGCACATCTGTCGTCAACTGATGGAGGGGCGAAAGGTCGTCCAGCACCCAGAAGCCGCGCCCGTGCGTCGCCACGATCAGGTTGCCCTCCTTGACCGCAAGATCGTAGATCGAGACGGCGGGCAGGTTCTGCCGCAGCGGTCGCCACGCCGCCCCGTCATCGAGCGACACCCAGACGCCTGCCTCCGTTCCCGCGTACAGGAGGCCGGGGCGCGCGGGGTCCGCCCGGATGACGCGCGCGAACTCGTCCGGGGAGATGCCCGACGTGATCTCCGCCCACGTCGCGCCGCCATCGCTTGTCTTGTAGAGGAGGGGGCGGAAGTCGTCCCGTTTGTGATTGGACGCCGCGACGTAGGCCGTGCCCGCCGCGTGGGGCGACGGCTCGATGGTGCAGATATTCGCCCATTGGGGCAAGTCAGGCGGGGTGACATCCGCCCACGTCGCGCCGTTATCCCGCGAGATGTGGAGGAGGCCGTCGTCCGACCCGGCCCAGAGCGTCCCGCGTGACAGGGGCGACTCCGCGAAGGCGAGGATGGTGCCGTAGTAGTCCGCCCCCGAACTGTCGTACGTAATCGGCCCGCCTGCCGGGGCGAGGGTCGCCGGGTCGGCGCGCGTCAGGTCGGGGCTGATCGCCTCCCACGATTGGCCCTCGTCCGTCGAGCGAAAAACGCGCTCGCCCGCGACATAAAGGGTGTTCGGGTCGTGTGGGGAGAGCGCGACGGGCGTGGACCAATTGAAGCGATGGCGGACATCCTGCGCGCCCCAGCCGTCCGACGCTTCCGGCCAGACGGAGATCGTGCGGAGGTCGCCCGTACGGTGGTCGTAGCGCGTGATCTCGCCCGCGTAACTCGCGGCATAGACGATGTCCGGGTTGTCCGGGCGCACGGCGATGTGGCCGCTCTCGCCACCGCCGACATCGCGCCAGTCGGCTTGCGATATTGGGCCGCAGTCGGAGCGGATAGGCAGGCTGATTGTGCTATTGTCCTGCTGCGCGCCGTAGATGCGGTACGGAAAGCGCGTGTCGGTGGCGACGTGGTACAGCTCGGCGGTGGGCTGGTTGAGGATAGTGGACCACGTCGTGCCGCCGTCGCGCGAGACGGCGGCGCCGCCATCGTTGCCGTGAATCATTCGGTGGGGATCGTCGGGGTCAAGCCAGAGGGCATGCTGGTCCCAGTAGGTCGTGTTCATCTGCCGGAAACTGCGCCCGCCGTCCACCGATTGCCACAATTTACGGTGCGGCACGTAAACGGTGTCGGCGTCGCGCGGGTCGGCGACGATCTGCCCGAAATACCACGGGCGGACGGCGAGATTCGGCTCGTCGCTCGCCCATGTCCACGTTTCGCCCCGGTCGTCGGAGCGATACACGCCTGTCGCGCCTTCTGCCTCGATCAGCGCCCAGACGCGCCGGGGATTCACGGGGGAAACGCTCAGCCCGACGCGGCCCAACAGTCCCGCCGGGAGGCCGGGGCGGCGCGTGATCTCCGTCCATGTGTCGCCGCCGTCTACCGATTTGAAGATACCACTGCCGGGGCCGCCGCTCGTGAAACCCCACGGCGTCCGGCACGCCTGCCACAGGACGGCGTAGAGGATGCGCGGGTTCGCGGGGTCCAGTGCGAGATCAATCGCGCCTGTCTGTGCATCTCGAAAGAGGATGCACGCCCAGGTCGCGCCGCCGTCGTCGGAGCGGTAAACGCCGCGCTCCGTGTTCGGTCCGAAGCGATGCCCGAAGGCTGCTATCCAGACGCGTTCGGCGTCCTGCGGATGCACTACGATCCGCGCAATATTCTGCGTCGCGGTTAGCCCCCGGTGCGCCCAGGTAACGCCACCATCGTGAGAGACATACACGCCATCGCCGCCAGTGACATTGCCGCGCAGGCTGCATTCGCCCATGCCGACATACAGCGTCTCTGGCTCCGAGGGGGCGACCGCCAGCGCACCGACCGAGCCGCGTGCGAACTGGCCATCGGAAAGGCAACGCCACGTCGCGCCCGCATTGTCCGTCCGCCAGACGCCCCCGCCGCTCGCGCCGAAATAGAAGGTGTCCGGCGTGCGGGGATGACCCGCCACCGTGGTCGCCCTGCCGCCGCGCCACGGCCCCAGTTGCCGCCAGGTGAGGGCATCGAGGGCGCGCGGCGGGATGCGTTCAGTGAGGCTCGGCACGGTGGCTCCTCTCTGGTTTTTCCAAGATCGCGGGCCGCTTGACGGCGCGGGGTGTGGTCGGTACAAAGGTGCCCACGTTTGCCCGGACTACCTGGAAGGATACCCCATGCCGAAGGACCCGCGCGCCGATCCGGGGCAACCACTCCGTACGACGCGCGTCACCCCCGCCACACCGCCGCTCGTTTCGGTCATCTTTCTGTCCTTCAATGCGAACCATCTGCTGCGGCGCGCCGTGCAATCAGTGTGGGAACAGGCGTATAGCCCCATCGAGATCGTTATTGTAGACAACGCCTCGACTGACGGCACAGCGGCGGAACTGGCGGGATACGAGGATGGCGCCACGGTTGTCCGTTTCGCCGAGAATATCGGCTTCGCGCGCGGCATGAACGCGGGGTATGAGGCCTCGCACGGGGAATATATCGTGCTATGCAACACCGATGTCGTGCTGCACCCGCAGTTCGTCGCTGAGGCAGTCGCGCTGCTGACACGGCACCCCGATGTCGGCGTGATCGGCCCATACGTGCTGCGAATCGAGGAGGAGGGAGACGGACGATTCTGGGAGTGGGACCCGCCGCGTACCCTGCCGCTGGATGGCGCAGTGGTCGGCCTGACACGCCGCTTCCTCCATGTGCGCTCGGTTGAGGAGCACGACGACGAGTGGCGCGTCTCGTTCAAGGCAAACGGCGCGTGTCCGGTCGTTCGTCGCGCGACGATCGAGGACCTCCGCGCCCGCTTCGGCGTTGGGCCATTTGACCCGATCTTCGATACCTACGGCGAGGATGTGGATTTCGCCTTCAAGACCTGGTCGCTGCGATGGCGGACGATGTTCGCGCGGGCGGTGATCGCGGGGCATGTGCGCTCGTATGCCTCGGCAATGCATCTGTGGGACAAGCGAGGGCGGCTGCGGGTCAATCTGATCGCGGAGCGATACATCAATGGCGTGCGCCATCTATCGCTGCCGCAGTTGCTGCGCGTGCTGCCGCTCGGCGTCGCGACGGACGGAGCGGCGCTCGCGCGGCAAACGCTGCGGGGCGACTGGGAGGCGTGGCGCGACGTGCGCGCAGCGTTCGCGCGCGTCTGGGGGATGCGGCGCGATCTCCTCCGCTTCCGCCGCTCGCATCGGACATGGCGGACGATCCACTTTCCGTCCGAGGTCTACTGCCCCGATTCCCCGGCCCCGCCCGCGCTCATGCCGTGGGGGTAGGTGGGGGCCACGAGCGCCAAAGAGGCGCGAAATCAAGGCCATTGTCTCCCGACAGCACGACGCTATGGCACGACGTCGTTACACTGGCGCCGCGATACCGTCCGTGCGCGCGGGTTCCGGCAGGTCGCGCTCGATCAGCAGGATTGCGCCCATACCAAGGATCGAGATGACGATGAGGATCCAGAAGACCGGCTCGTATCGCCCGAACAGCGTGTAGAGCAGTCCCGCGCTGACCGGGGCGGCAGCCCGCGCACCCGTGACGAAGAGCGCGAGCACACCGCTGATTGTGCCGTACTCGCGTGGCCCGTACATCTCAGCGACGAGCGCGGCGCGGGCCGGGGTGATCGCGCCGAAGCCGATGCCGAACAGGACGACGAAGGCGATCACCCCGGCGGTTGTGGTGGTAGTGACGAGGATGACCAACCCGACTGTCTGGAAAAGGAAATGCCCGCCGCGACGTACCGGCGCGGGATACGCCCGCCGAGCGGCGTGAAGATCAACCGTCCTGGCAGCGCGAGGATGCCGATCAGACCCGCTGCTGTCGCCGCGAACCCCGTGCTGAAGCCGTGGTCGGTGAGATAGGGGATGAGATGCACCGTCACGGCGACATTAGCGAGGAAGGCGAGGCAGAATGCCGTCGTCAGCCACCGGAACGACGCGCTGCGGAAAGCATCGTGCGCGCGGACACTCCGATCTAAGCGCTGAGTACTGAGTACCGAGTGCTGAGTGCTCTCGCTACTGCCGACTGAGTCCCCGTCGGGCAGCAGGCCGAGGTCTTGCGGGCGGCGGCGGAGGAAAAAGGCATGCAGGGGGATCGTTGTAGCGGCGAGGATAATCGCCAGCGTAACGAGCGCCATTCGCCAGCCCTGCGCGCGAATCAGCCAGCTAATCAGCGGAATGAAGATGACGCTGGCGAAACCGCCGACGAAGGTGATGATCGTCAGGGCGCGCGCCCGGTAGCGCGCGAACCACGTCGCAATCGCCGCGAAGGCCGGTTCGTAGAAGATCGCCGCCATCGTCACGCCGAGCGCCGCCCAGATCAGATAAAAGAGCGCGAGGTTGCGCACCACCGAGAGGGCGAGCAGGAGCAGCGTCGCCGCGCACGATCCAGCGGTCATCAAGAGCCGGGGACCGTGCCGGTCCACCCACCGCCCGACACCAAGCCCCGCTACCCCGGAGCAGGCGAGCGCGAGCGAGAACGCCCCGGTCATCGCCGCGCGCGACCAGCCCAGATCGCCCCCGATCGGCTTGAGAAAGACCGAGAAGCCGTAGTACAGGACGCCCCACGAAACGACCTGCGTGCAGGCGAGGGCGAGCAGCATCACCCAGCCGTAATACAGCCTATCCCACCGTTGCATCAGCTCTCCTCGGGGACGAAACCGGGGAGAAGCGCAGAGGACGCAGAGGACACAGAGCGCGCGGAGAAGAATTTGATGAAGATGAGACGAGAAAAAACGCTTTCCACCCAACCTCCTCGTTTTTCTCCGCGCGCTCTGCGCGCTCTGCGCTTCTCCCCGATTTCCGCTTTCACGTCAGGTTCGCCGTGATGAGGCGTTCGACGATGACGGTGTCTTTCCAGACGCCATCGAGTTTGCCGTGATTCTGGTACACACCGACCTCGCGGAAGCCGACTTTGGCGCACAGGGCGCGGCTGGCGACGTTTTCCGGGAAGATGCGGGACAGCAGTTTCCACAGTCCCGCGCGTTCCGCCGCCGCGATCAGCCCGTTCAGTAGCACGACGCCGATGCCGCGACCGCGATACCGTTCATGGATGTAGACAGAGAACTCGGCAACCCCGGCGTAGCAGGCGCGCGTCCGGTAGCCATCCGTTGCCGCCCAGCCGACGACTTGTTCCACGCCATCGTCCGTCACCGTCGCGACGACGACCGGATGGTGCGCGTCGTGACCGGCGAGCCAGATGCGTCGTTCCTCGGTGGTGCGTTCCTCGGTCTCGAAAGTGGCGATCCGCGCGCGGATGCCTTGGTTGTAGATCTCGGCAATTGCCGCCGCGTCTTCCATCGTTGCCGGACGCACCGTTACATCTCCCGCCATGCAGACCTCCTTCTCATGTCTTCTGCCCCCAGCATACGACCCATCCGCGCGGCGACCAATAGGCGACTGCCCAATCCGTAGGCGTGGTCCTATGCCGAGGCACGAGGTTGGAAGCGATTGCACATCTCAAGAAACGAGCGCGCCGCCCGTATGCGGCTTGACAGCGCGAACGAAGGCGCTGATAAACCGGCTCGCGACCGCATCCGTCACCAGTGGCGATGCGTCGGCGGTAGCGCCGCAGCATTCGGAGCCGCAGATATCGTCCGCACGGTAGCGGTGGACTTCCTGAATCTCGATTGCCCCGAAGCCGGCTGCGGCCAGTTTGTCGCGATACTGCCGCGCTTCGAGCGCGCCGGCGATGCAACCCGTCCACAATTCGATGTCGCGCCGTACCGCGTCGGGGATCGCCGGTTCGCCGGGGTCGGCGTCGCGGATCACGACGTCGCTGATCGCCACGCGGCCACCGGGCCGGAGCACGCGGAATGCCTCGCGCAGCACCGCATCCTTGTCCGTGCTGAGATTGACGACGCAGTTGGAGATGATGACATCCACGGTATGCTCCGGTAGGGGAATTGCCTCGATCTGCCCCTTGAGGAATTCGACATTCGCGACGCCCGCCTTGCGCTGATTCTCGCGGGCGAGGGCGAGCATTTCGTCCGTCATGTCGAGGCCGTATGCCTTGCCCGTCGGCCCGACGCGCTGCGCGGAGAGCAAAACATCAATGCCGCCACCGGAGCCGAGATCGAGTACCGTCTCGCCCGGCGCGAGCGCGGCGAGCGCGGTCGGATTGCCGCAGCCGAGCGAGACGGCGACCGCCTCCGCCGGCAGCGTGGCGAGATCGCTCGTCGGATACAGCGTCGCGCCGAACGCTTCCGTCGCGGTCGCGACATTTTCCGTGTCGCAGCAGTCCGGGCCGCAGCAGGCGTCCGCGCTGGCGA
The DNA here is from genome assembly GCA_038231255.1 of Thermomicrobiales bacterium. Taxonomy (GTDB): domain Bacteria; phylum Chloroflexota; class Chloroflexia; order Thermomicrobiales; family JALYUS01; genus JALYUS01. The sequence continues at coordinate 44,408 of JBBRLR010000006.1, forward strand.
CGGGGAACATAGCAATCATCTCGGCGGGCGCCGGTTCGCAACACGTCTCCTCGCAACACGATGCGCTCGCAGCGACGCGCTTCGCGGCATTCGCGTATCGCTCGCGGACCGCGTCGAGAATCTGGTTATCAGTCTGTGGGGTGTTCATGGTAGCCTCCGAGGCATATTTATTGACGATCTTCGATGAATAACGGCGAAAAAATGCGCGAGCAGGCCCCCTTTCTCGACTCTCTCGACTCGGCTACGCGATGCCCATGATGCGGCGGGTGGCCAGCGGAAACTCGCTGATGCACGCGCGGTTGATGGAGTAATACATGAAGGTGCCGCGCCGCTCGGCATGCACGAAGCAGGTTTCGCGCAGGATTTTCAGGTGGTGGGAGATCGTCGGTTGGCCGAGCGGGAACTGATCCACGATGTCGCAGACGCAGATCGGCGCGTCGTTGCGGGCGAGGAGGTTGAGGATGCGGATGCGCGTCGGATCGGCGAGCGCCTTGAACCACCCGGCGTATTCGTTTGCCTGCATTTCGGTCAGGTTCGGCGTCGCTATCTGCCCGCAGCAACCGGTGGTGGTTTCAAGTTCGGTTGTTGTGAGACTCGTCATTGCCACCGGACACTCCTTGATTGCCGACATCGTACCATACACATCGAAGATTGTCAATATAAGCACGGTGGCCTGCAGCCCGTCGCCACGCAATTAGGAGAGCACCGCCCGCAACCAGTCCCGCACGGAAGGCGCGACGTCGTAGTGCGCCCAGATACCGCGCCGCTCCACGGTGACAAGGCCCGCCGCACGCAGCACCTTGAGGTGGTGGGAAACGGTCGCTTGCCCGACGCCAACTGCAGGGAGGAGATTGCAGACACACACAGGTGCGTCGGCGTGCAGGAGCGTGAGCAGGAGCGTAAGCCGGGTCTCATCCGCCAGCGCCTTGAAGCGCGCTACGTCGTCCGGGCGGGGATACACGACCGGTACTGGCGGCGCGCACGACGGATCAGGGATCACCGGGAGGCGGATCGGTTCGACGTGTGTCTGGTTCTCCATCATTCGGCCTCCGTTCGCGGTCGGTGTGCCGCGATGAACGATAGGATGCGCGCTTCCAACCCCCGCAGGACGGCGCGGAAAGCGTCCAGTTTTTCCGCATCGGTTCCCTCGACCGCCGAAGGGTCCGGGAATGACCAGTGGAGCCGCTCGGCGGCGCAGGGGAAGACGGGACAGGCGTCGCGGGCGCGGTCGCACACAGTGATCGGGACATCGAAGCGCCGATTGGCGAAGTCGCGCAGATGCTTGGAGGTGAGGCCGTCGCTCGCAATGCCGCGCTCCGCTAAAACGGCGAGCGCCATTGGGTGGACGCGCGTCACTTCAGTGCCCGCACTGTAGGCCGCGAAGTCGCCCCCGTCGCAGTGCCGCAAAAGCGCCTCCGCGATCTGCGACCGGGCGCTATTGTGCGTGCAAAGGAACAGGACGCGGAGCGGTTCGGTCATGGGGTATCTCCCTTCGCGTTGCTGACCAGTCGGTACATCCACGCGCCAGCGATTGCGCCGAGTATCGGCCCGATGAGGTAGAGCCAAAGCGATGCACCCGTGCCGCCGACGAGCGCGGGCGCGAGTGAGCGGGCAGGATTCATGCTCGCACCGCTGATCGGCCCCGCGAACAAGGCTTCCAGCCCGACCGTGCCGCCGATGGCGAGGGCGGCGGTCTGCGTGACGGCGCGCGTGTCGGTGGCGACCGCCGTGATGACGAACATCAGAAAAAAGGTTAGCACCGCTTCGAGAAGGAGGGATTGGCCGTCCGACCCGCGCGGCAACGTCGCACCAAGATGGGCGACGTTGCCGAACATTCCCCGCAGCAGCACACTGGCGAGCAGCGCGCCACCAACCTGCGCCAGCAGATACGGCGCGACGCGCGACCACGGGAAATGGCGGGCGCAGGCGAAGGCGAGCGTCACGGCAGGATTGAAGTGTGCACCGGAAATGTGCCCGACCGCGCTGATCATCACGAAAATGACTAACCCGAAAGTGAGGCCGATGCCAACGTGCGTCACCGCGCCGCCGGTCGTCGTGTCAATGATCACCGCGCCCGTCCCCGCGAAGACGAGCGCGAATGTGCCGATGCCTTCCGCGAGCGCGGCCCGCGCGACGCCCCGGCGGTGGCGACGCTCGTGGCGGGCTGGGAGGCGTTGTGTCGTTGCGGCCACGAGCGCTCACTTTCATATTGACGATGATCACTTCGATCATTGTCAATATAAAGCGTCAATGGCAACGCGTCAATGGTCGGAATCGGAATCGGAATCGGGATCGGACGATGAGCAGTCGGTTCGGTTTCGGTTCCGGTTTCGATTATTCCCACATCACGACGAGTTCATCGAGTGGTATGCGAGGGCGGCGCTTCGGGTCTTTCGCGGCGTAGCCGAGCGGCAGGAGGGCGTGCGGGACGAGCGCGGGCGGCAGGGCGAGGGCATCCCGGACGGTGTCGGGGCAGAAGAGCGGCGCGCACATCCAGCCGCCATCGAGGCCGAGGCGGTAGGCGGTGAGCAGAAGGGTCTGGGCCGCCGCGCCGAGGCTCTGAATGGCCATCGTCGTTTCTGCCGCCTGCCGGTCGGGGTCGGGGTAATGGTCGAGGTCCGCCGTGTAGAGGCAGAGGAGGATCAGCACGGGCGCGTCGCGGATGCGCGCGTGAGAGTTCGCCAGCCGTTGCGCGACGACCGCCGGTGGCTCATTGTCCATCGCCAACGTCGCCTGCCAGGTATCGCCCATCGCGTCGGCGAGGCGCGCCTTGACCGCCGGTTGGGTAATGACCGCGAAGCGCCACGGCATTCGCCCGTGCGGGGAGGGCGCCCAGCGGGCCGCGTCGAGGACGCGCTCGATCAGCGCGCGCGGCACCGGATCGGGCCGGAAGGTGCGGACGGAGCGACGCCCCCGCACGAGCGCATCGAAATCGAGATCGCGCGCGGGTTCGACGCCAGCCACGCCAGCCTCCGCAGTATCGGGCGATGCTGCCCAGAACCGCGCCGCGTCGGGGCGAATGGCGATCACCGGCTGGTCTTCGATCGGCATCGTCGCATACTGGGGATACTTCGCGCGGAGAAGGGCGATGGCTGCCGCATGCTCCTCCGTGCCCGGCGCGACGAGCGCGGCCGTACCATGGACGATCAGGTGCGACAGGTCGGCCCACTGCTCGGCGTACTCGTCCACGACCAATGCGACGGCAGGATTGACGAGGATGTTCCGCACGCGCCGTAGGGCGGTGGGCGGGACGCGCTTCGGTTTCGCATCGAGCGCGCTGTAGATCGTCTCACCATCCGTCGCGTAGCAGACCGGCACAATCGCCGGACGACCGGCGGAATCCACGGTCGTCAAGCGGGCGACGCGATGCGCGGAGAGGTATCGTTGTGCATGGAGATCGAGGACAGGGGCAGACTTCACACAATCACTCCTTCGCTCCCTCTTCCGCACGGGGAAGAGTACCGGGTGGGGTTGGACTTTTCCCATGATACACTCACCGACAGAAGGAGGTTTGAAGGAAACATATCCCTCTACGCGGTACGTTGAAGCGGGTAAGGGGAAGGGAAGTCTCAAGAGTGACTGACGAAACGGTGATGGCTGCCGCGCGAACGCTCCGGGCGGATCGCGTGCATGGGGCAATGGAGCTGGCGTTGCGGGCAGTCGAGTCCGCTGTAGGCCTGCTTATTGCCGACCCAACGCGCGATGTGCGACAGGTGGCGTTGGCGATTGCCACAGCTCGTCCGAGCATGGCGGGAATCGTCAACGCCGTTGCACAGACGCTCACACTGCTTGTTACCGATGACTGAAATCGCAGAACTACATATCCCTGAAGACCTCATGATCTATAGCCACTTTCCTCAACACGCAACGCACTCCTCGCGATGAAAGACCGTCTCCGCGCCGTGATTATTCCCGAGGGCCGCCGCGAGGACGATGGCAAGGGCCTTGCCATCGTCCTCGCGGCGGCTAGGATACCCGTTGTTGTCGTCACCGAGGCGCAGATAGGATGGTGGGTGAGGGAAGTGGATGCGGCCCTTGTCGGCGCGGACACCGTCGCGCCGGATGGGGCAGTCTACAACCACATGGGTACGGCGACTCTCGCTCTGCTCGCGCGGGAATATGGGAAGCCGATGTACGCGCTCACGCATACCCTGAAGATCGCGCCGTACGACCGGCCAACGGACATGGACGAGGCGAACGATCCGGGGGAGGTGTGGGCCAGCCCGCCGCCCGGCATCACCGTCCGCAACCCCGCCTTCGACCGGATACCGGCAAATCATATCACCATCCTCACGGAGCGCGGTATCCTGACCGACACGCTCCGTGCGACACTGGTCGCCGAACATCGTGCCGCATGGGACGCGTTGGAACTCGCAGAGTAAAGGAATAGGAACATGAAACTGCGCGCAATCACGGTGCCGCCCTACGACAAACCATCGGGATATGACGAGGCGCCCGCCGCCTATGTGCGGGAAGGACTCTACGAGCAGTTGCGCGACGCGGGCATCGCTTTGACCGGCCCGGTTGCCGTCCCGCCGCCGGCTACCCGGAGTGAGGATGCGGTGACGACCATCGCCCGCCTCGGCGCGAACATCGCGGCGGAAGTGGCAACGGCATTGCAGGAAGAAGGAAACGTGCTGGTCACGGGGAGCAACTGCAATGCGCTGGTCGGTGTGCTCGCCGGTTTCGAGAAGCGGTACGGGACGAGTGCGAAGATCGGCCTCGTCTGGTTCGACGCGCACGGCGACTTCAACACGCCAAAAACGACGCTTTCCGGCATGATCGGCGGGATGCCCGTTGCGGTCTCGGCGGGTCTCGCGTTTCCACACTGGCGCGCGATTACCGGGCTGGACGCACCGATTCCAACCGACCGGATCGTCATGGTGGATGTCCGCAATCTCGACTCCAAGGAGCGCACGCTGATCGAGGCGACCGACGTGACGATTGCCGCCATCGAACCCGGTCGCCCCGGCGTGCCAATGCAAAAAGCGATTGACGCCCTCGCTGCTACGTGCGATGTCATCTACCTTCATATAGATGAGGATGTGCTGGACGAGCGGTACGTCCCGAACCACGGCACTGTCGAGCCGAATGGCCCGGACATGGAGGCGGTGCTGAACGCGATCCGCATCGTTCTCGCCACCGACAAGGTGCATGGCTATGGCCTCGTCTCAGTCAATGTCCGTGGGGAAGGTGGCAAGCAAAGCCTCGATGCCGCGATGCAACTGCTAACCACCGGCCTTGCCGAATGGCACAAGGGGAGCGGCGCGGGGGTGTGATCGGCGTCAATGGCGCTTAACTTCCCTTATGCGACAATCATCGCTGTTCGTCTCTCTACGCTATTTTTGCGATTAACGAGGAATGCCGATGTCCACACTGAAGATCATAGCACTCCGTGGCCAGTTGGTTACCCTCCGGCTGGCGACACCGGACGACGCTGAACGGTTGACCGAGATCGTGACGGAACCCGTCGTCGCCGAGTGGTGGCCGCGCTACGATCTCGCGCGGGTGCGACGCGAAATGAGCAACCGGCCCGACGATCCCGACGAAGCCGTGGTATTCGCCATTGAAGCGGATGGCCTCGTCATCGGCCTGATCCAGTACTGGGAGCAGAACGAGGAGGATTATCGGCACGCGGGCATAGACATCGCCCTCCATCCGGCGTGGCATCGCCGTGGGATGGGAGCCGACGCCCTGCGTGTCCTGGCACGTCATCTCTTTGACGATCGTGGGCATCACCGAATCATTATTGATCCGGCGGCTCACAACCACCAGGCGATCCGCGCATACGAGCGCGTGGGATTCCGCCCGGTTGGTATCATGCGCCGCTATGAGCGGGGCGCCGACGGCACATGGCACGATGGCCTTTTGCTGGACCTGTTGCGCGACGATCTCAAATGAGGAGTATGACGATGGTGCGCGGGATGATAAAGCGGGTATCCATCTGGTCGGTGGTCCTGGCGCTCGCGGTTATGCTCGCACCGTCCGCGCTTCCACTCACGGTCCGTGCCGATCCCGCCTCGGCGAGCGTGCCGGTAAACTTCGCAGACCCCGCCTTCCGCGCGCTCTGGCGGCGCACGGATGACCTCGCACAGGGGCGGCGCTCCTACCTTTGGGGGCCACTAGATCGGCAAACATATGTAATCGCGCGTGAGCCGTACGTGGAAGCGCCGGGCGGCGCGCGGCTCGTCGAATACTTCGACAAGACGCGAATGGAGCGGACGGACCCGACCGCCAATCGCACCGCACCTGGCTTCGTGACGAACGGTCTCCTGGCGACCGAGATGATCACGGGCCGTCTCCAACTCGGCGACAAGATGTTCCAGCCCTTTTCCCCTGCCGTTGTAACGATTGCCGGGGACGCGAATGACCCGGACGGCCCGACCTACGCTACCTTCACGCCCCTGACGAGCGTGCCGCCGCTCGCCGCCAATGCGCCGATTGTGCAGACGGTGGACCGGGGCGGCACGGTCGGGGTCGGCGGACCGGGGGGTGTGATGGCGGGCGACCTTGTCCCGGAAACTAACCACCGCACCGCTTCCATCTTCCACGACTTCATCTTCGCCTCCGGCCCGATCGTCGCCGGAGACCAAACGACCAACGGGCCACTATTCGGGAATGGCTACGCGGGCGGCGTCGGTTTTCCGATCACCGAGGCATACTGGGCGAAGGTGCGTGTCGGCGGCGCGCAGAAGCAGGTACTGGTGCAGGCATTCGAGCGTCGCGTCCTCACCTACACACCCGACAACCCGGACGGATTCAAGGTCGAGGCGGGCAATGTCGGCCTCCAGTATCTCCGCTGGCGGTACGGCGACGGACAGCCAGCCCCGCCGAGCCAGCGCATCGCCTTCGCGGCGAAAGCGGGCAACGACCCCGTAGCGCTCGTCGTCATGGACGCGGACGGCAAGAACCGCACGATGCTCGCCACTCCCGGCAGCGACGCGCGCTCGCCCTCGTGGTCACCGGACGGTACGCAACTCGTCTACGCGGCGGGGGGCAAGCTTTTCATCATCGGTGCGGACGGCAAGAACGGCACCCCTGTCACCGACGGCCCGAGCGACGACCTCCCCGCCTGGTCGCCGGACGGCAAGCGGATCGCCTTCGTGCGCGGGCACGACCTCGCCCTCCTTTCCGTCCCGAACGGCGGCGTGACGACGCTCTTTGCGGGCGTACCGGGTATCAATGCGGTCGCGTGGTCGCCGGACGGCACGCGCGTCGCGATGGAACGCGGCACGAATATCTGGACGCTCAACACGGACGGTTTCGGCCTCCAACTCGTCCTCACCGGTACGAATGGCGCCGCCTTCCGCGCCCCTTCATGGACGCCCGACGGCACCCGCATTGTCGCCACGCGTGAGTCGGGCGGCGTGCGCACCCTCATCGTCGCGACCGCCGACGGCAAGGATCAGCGCGACCTCGCGACCGGCTCCGGCGGCGCGGTCGCGGCGGACGGCCAGCGCGTCCTCGTCGTTTCCCCCACCGGCCGTCTCCTCACGACCAACTTCCAGGGCCTTCAGCCACGCACGCTCTCCCCCGACACCGAAACTGCCACCTTCCCTGCCTGGTCGCCGTGAAACCGGAAAGAACCGCAAAGACGCGAAGGGCACAAAGGGATACGAGGGCGTGTCCTCAGTTGAGGAGGATGGCGATTGCGGCGAGGTGAACGGTGGGTGACGGTGGAAACGCAGAGATGAGCGGGCTATACTAGGGCGAACGTATAGCACTGATGTTCTTTTGCGGGGGTGGGCGATGGATGTGAGCGATCTGATCACGTTATATGACTACTACTACTGGGCGACGAAGAAGATTCTGGCGCAGGCGGAGAAGGTGACGCCTGCGCAGTGGTCCGGCCCGCCACCGATCGGGGACCGGAGCCTGCAGGAAACGCTCGTCCACATGCTGAACGCCGAGCGGGCCTGGCGGCACGGATGGGACGGGCCGCGGCGATCCGCGCCTCTACCTGCTGCCGATAGCACGGATGCCGCTTTGCTCGCCGCACGCTGGCGCGAGGAGGAGGTGGAGATGCGCGCGTACCTCGGCTCGCTGAGTAACGAAGACGCGCACCGGGCGTTCTACGACGAAGACGCGCCGGATCCGTACATCCTCTGGCAAGTCATCGCCCACGTCTCCTACCACGGGATGCAGCACCGCAGCGAAGCGGCGATGCTGCTGACCCACTTCGGCCACTCGCCGGGGGGCATCGATATGGTCTTCTGGCTGGACGAACGTGAATAGCTGGTCAGGGATGCTAACCCGAGACCCGAACTGGCACGCGACGTGCCAACGCGAAACAGCGAATGGATGGCGAGGCGCGTTTGCGGTTCAAACGGTTCCCGTTTCCGCACGATATACTGTGCATGACATCGCGCATCCGCCGAATGGAGGGTGCTGATGGCTGTCCGAATGGACGCGGAACCGCTGCCCGAATGGGCGGTGCGAAACAAACGGCGGCGCGGTATCGTCAAAACTAGAGCGGGATGCCGTTCGTTTGTATCGTAGACGTGCGGCGACAGATACCGGAACCCGGTTATTGTAACCCCGTCATTGCAGGAAGGGGCCGGACAATGCGACGGCGCAACCAAGGCGAACCATCCATGCGGCAATGGCGGATCACGCCCCAACGAGAACCAATCACGCGGCCAAGTTTCTGGTTGATGCTGATCGAATTCTCCCTGATTCTCTTCGTCACCCTCGCCTATTTCCTCACCCGTGGCCTTGTGCGTGGCCGGGAAAGCGATGCGGTGAAGTATGCGAATAGCGTGCTGAATATCGAACGCGCGCTGCACCTCGACCTAGAGCAACCGATTCAGCACTTCACGCTGCATCACGTATGGTTATTGCAGATCGCCAACAACTTCTACCTGTACGCGCACCTGCCGGTGCTGATCGCGGTCACGGTCTGGCTGTACTGGTGGCGACCGTGGGCTTACCCGTGGTTTCGCAATGCCTTTTTGATCTCCGCGCTCTTCGGGCTTTCTATTTACGTCCTGCTGCCCGTCGCCCCGCCGCGCTTCATGCCGGGCTTTGTCGACACGATGGCGCTCTACGGGTTCAATGTGGACGGCTCGGCGGCAGGCCCGCTCTACAATCCCTACGCCGCGATGCCCAGCCTGCATGTCGGCTGGTCGCTGCTTGCCGGGATCGCGATGGTCGCCGCTGCCCGTTCATGGTGGCTCAAAGCGGCGGGAATTGCCCTGCCGATGCTGATGACGCTCGCCGTCATCATGACCGGAAATCATTACTTTCTCGATGTTGTGGCGGGCGCGGTGGTCGCTGTCGTCGCGCTCACTCTTTCCACCTTTTGGACTTCCTGGCACACCGCACGGGCACACACCGCCGACGTTCCGGAGTGGATACCGTCCACGTTCTGGCGGCGGTAACAAATGGAGAAAGACTGACCGATGCATCGCTGTCGCAAAGCGGTAAGCCGTTCGTAAGGAGCGACGATTACGATGCCGGGGACAGTGGGAAACAGAGACGATGATTGAAAGCGAAAGCAGGCGCGGCATGGATCGCCGCAGCAATGACATAAGCATCCCGATCATGACGGCGGCGGACGTGATGCGTCCGGTACCGACGATCACGGCGGACATCTCATGGCGGGGCGCGCTGCAATTGCTGCTCGGTAATACGCTCGACGCGGCGCCCGTCGTTGATGGCGAGCGGCGCGCCATCGGCATCATCACCCAGACCGATCTCGCCACTCGGACAAGTGGCACCGAGCGGACGGAAATGCGCGCCGTGCTTGATGGCGTCCTCACCATTCGCTCGCATCGGACGCTGCTACGATGGCACGAATCGCCGCACTGGGACACGGGGTCCACGGTTGCCACGCTGATGACCACACCCGTCGTGACGGTGCGGCCAGAGACGCCGCTCTCCGCCGTCGCTCGCATCTTGCTCGATCATGACATCGCGCAAGTCCCTGTCACCGACGCCGATGGGCAGGTGCGCGGCATGGTCCGGCAGCGCGACATCGTCGCCGCCGTCGCCATGTGGAGCGCCAGCCTCCTCCCGCCCGCCGAGCGTGATGCGTTCGCAGCCTGGGCGGCGTCATAAGAGCAATAGAGGAGGGGCAATCCCCACCCATTGCTCGTTGCTCATTGCTTCCATCTTGTGAGCCGCGTCGTCGGGGTGATGCCGGGGATGCGGCCGCGTTTGGCGACGGGGCGGCCCGCGATCTCCTTGATGTCCGCCGTGAAATCAATCGCGGGCGCGCCGGAAATCGCGCTGCCGACGCCGAAGATGTCCACTGGCGCTCCCTCCGCCCGGAAGCGGGCGATCCGCTCTACCGACAACCCGCCGGAAATGACGATCCTGACGTGGTCGAGGCCCGCGCCGTCCAGCCGCGCGCGCGTCTCCGCCACCAACGCGGGCGTCACGCCGCCGCGCTCGGAGGGCGTGTCGAGGCGGACGCCCCAAAGGTCGTCGCCGAGCGCCGCGCCAACGCGCAGGGCTTCCTCGACCTCATCATGGAACGTATCAACCAGCACAACGCGGTTCACTGCCGGGTCAATTGTCGCGTGGAAGAGTTGCGCCGCTCGTACCGTGTCGCCGAGGACGAGGACGAGGGCGTGCGGCATCGTCCCGGAGGGCGCCAGGTCCGCCATTTCCGCGCCGATCATCGAGGCGCACGCCTGGCAGCCGCCGATGATTGCCGCGTACTCCATCGGGCCGACGACATTCGGATGGATATGACGCGCCCCAAAAGCGATCACCGGCACGCCTTCCGCCGCTGCCACCGTCGCTCGCGCCGCCGTCGCCCAGCCCGTGCCGGACGAGAGGTAGCCGAGGTAGGCCGTCTCGTAGAGGCAGAAGGATTGATAGCGGTCGCGGATGCGAAGCATGACCTCTTTGCGAGCGATTGCGTCACCGTCCGACAGGCTTTCGATCACCGCGTCGGACGAACAGACTCGTTCGAGCAATGCGCGCACTTCCCGCATGCCGCAGAGCAGCCCATGTTGCCCCGCGAAGACCTCCATCGTCACGACCGGGTTGATCTCCGCCGCCGCGAGAATCTCCTTCGTGCGGTGGAAATAGACATCTGCCGTATCACCCCGCAGTACGGCTTCAGTCGGCGCAAACAGCGCGTTATCAGGCATCGCTTCCCTTTCCACTCGTGGCGAGCAGTTCATCCCTGGCTGGATCAAGATGTTAGATCTTACGCAGTTGGGGCAATTTCTTGGAGGCGGGCTCCGGGTACCCTCTGGGTAACATGCCTCTCTGTGGAAGGCTAAAGCCCGCCCACCACCGGGTTTCTCTTGCGAACTGCGTCACTCCTGACACATATTGATCGAGAAGAAAGCGCGGCTAACGATAAGCCTCGTCGTGGCTGCCAATATCGAGCAGCGTGATCTCCTTATCATGGATAAGGAGCGTAAGGGTAATGCGGTATGCGTATGTGAGGCTGACCGCCCATATTCCTTTGAGCCGGCCCGAAAGCGCATGAATCTTCAATGCCGGCGCGAAGGGATCAACGGCCAGATCGGCAAGCAATCGGTCATAGGCAGGACGCAGATCGGGATGTTGGCGGAGGAATTTCTTCGCTTGCTTTTGATACTGTCGCTCAATAGCGATTATATACGGTGCGTCATTCGTCGTCATCTGGCAAGGCATCCATGTCCGCCAAAAGTGCAGCCACGCTCTCGAACCGCTCCACCTCACCGCGTTCCGCAGCTGCCTTCGCCGCGAGCACGCGCGCTACATATGCCTCGTGAAACGCTTCGACGAGTTCCTCATATCGACATTCATCCATAACGACATACCGTGGTTCGTTCCGCGTGATAACGTGGACTGGACCCTCTGCTAACAAGTCATCAACTGCACCGATACCGCGTCGCTTGATCTCCTGTGCGCTAATGGTACGCATTTTGGCACTCCTTTCAGTACTCACCACGCAGTATAACCGATGTTGGACGCTACGCGCGCCTGTCCCGTACACTGCGGGCGAAGGAGGCGCGGGCGATGAGTGTCCAACACGGGCGATACGGGAGCAGGGAAGAGGCGCAGACGGCACAGCGCGCCTACTACAACGAGGTGATGCCGACACAGACCGAGGGGCGGTTCCGCTCCGGCGCGTTGCAGGAACTCTATCTGGCGCGGCGGATCGCCTTCGCACGCACATACACGCCGCCCCATGCTCGCTGGCTCGACCTTGGCTGCGGCGATGGGGTGATTACGGCGGAGATCGCCGCCTTCGCGGACGATGTCGTTGGCGTGGACATCAGCGACCGTAACATCGCGGTGGCGAACGAACTGCGTGCCCGCTCGAATGTGCACTATCTCCGCGCGGCGGTCGAGGAGCCGGAGCGGTACGCGGATGGGCAACCCTTCGACGCCGTCTCCGCCTTCGAGGTGTTGGAGCACGTCTACGACCCGGCGACCTTCCTGCGCGATGCCACCGCGCAACTGCGACCGGGCGGCGTCCTGCTCCTCTCGACGCCGAACGCCGCGAGTCTGACGCGCCGCCTGAAGCGCCGGTTCCGCCCGCTCGTCCGTCGCGCCGGATACGCTGATGCCGACGCCTTGATCGAGGAGCATCACCGCGAGTACACCCTTCCCGATCTCCGCCATCTCGTACGCGAGGCAGGCCTGACGATTATCAAGGAGGACGGCGTCGTACTCCTTCTCCCCTTCCCGAACACGCTCGAACACATCACCCAGTGGCGGCCGATCCACACTCTCAATGTCCGCTCCGGCGGCTGGTATCCCCCGCTCGCCGCCGAATGCTACCTTGCCGCCCGGAAAATCAGTTGAACCGCAAAGACGCAAAGAGCGCAAAGACCACAAAGGGGAACGGAGACGTTTTTTTCCAACCCCCCTCCCTCTTTGCGCCCTCTGCACTCTTTGCGTCTTTGCGGTTCGATCGGTTTCGATCATGCTGCGTGTGACGGTGTTGTCCCTGAATATCTGGAATTACCGGGGTGGATGGGCGGCGCGGCGTGGGCGGATCGCGCGGCTGATCGGGGAGATCGGCCCCGATGTCGTCGGGTTACAGGAGGTGCGGCGCGATCCACGCTACGCATTCGGTATGGATCAGGCGGCGCAACTGGCGCGGCTGACGGGATTGCAACACGTCTATGCGCCAGCGATGCGCTACTGGCGATGGCCGCGCGTCGAGGAAGGGCTTGCGGTACTCACGCCGCATCCGATCCTCCGTCATGCGATCGTTCCGCTCTGCTGGAAGCGTACGGACCGCCTCGACCCGAACCGGCGTATCGCCCTCCATGCCACCATCGCCATGCCCGGCGACGTGCCGCTCACTTGCTGGGTGGCGCATCTCAACCAGCGTCCGCCATTGCGCGACGCGAGCGCTACTACTTTGTGCGCTGCTGTGTATGCTACCCCTTCCTCGCTCCTGATGGGCGACTTCAATGCGGAACCTGATTCGGTAACTGTCCAGATACTCGGTGTGAATGGCTTATGGGATATGTGGCAATCCGTCTATCCCAGCGATCCTGGTTTCACCTACCCTGCTGAGGCGCCGACCGGGCGGATTGATTATCTCTTCGCCGGGCCGGGTTGGCGGGTCGAGCGGATAAAACGTGTCGGTGTCGGCTCACACGCCCTTTCCGACCATTGCGGTTTATGCGCGACGCTGGTGTTCGAGGCCGGGCCGAGCCGCGAAACGTAAACGCTCTCCGCACATTTGCAGGCCATTTCGGCTCGACATCTCGCCGGGTTGATAATTGTTATCGCGCCACCCCCGCCATGAAGCGATGCTTGCGTTCCACCGGATCCCACCTGTGCCGCACCACGCTGTTGCCGTCGGCGATCTTGACGACGATCACCGCCGGGCCATCGCTGCCGAGCGCCTCCACTACTGCCTGCTCGAACGCCTCGGCGGTTGGCGGCGTCGCGACATGCGGAATGCCCGCGCCACGAGCAATCGCTGCCATGTCGGTTATTTCGGCGGCCGCGTTCTGTTGCGAGCCGGTGAGGGCGTACGTCCCGTTATCCATGATGACGAGCAGGTAGCGGCGCGGCCGCATCCGGGCGATCGTCGCGAGGGAGCCGAGGTTCATCAGCACGCTCCCCTCGCCTTCTAATACGACAACGCGCTCATCGGGCCGCACGAGCGCGTAGCCCAGCCCGAGCGACGACGCCAACCCCATCGAGCCGAACATGTAGAAGTTCTGCGGCCGGTCCCCGGCAGCGAACAAATCGAACCCGGCGTTGCCGATCCCCGCGAAGACCGCCTCGTTCGTCAGATGCGCCAGCACTCGTCGCGTCAGGTCCAGTCGGTCCATTGGTTCAGCCACTATTCCGCCTCCATATAGGCGAGATGCGTCAGGAGTGTATCCGTGGTCCCTGTAGCAATCCCACAGCCAAGGAAGTCGGCATCTCTTGTCCAAATCTCCGCTTCATTCGTGCCGCATGTGAGCGCAAGCGCAACCGTATGCCAATCGTCAGGGTCAGGAGGGATACGCATTCGAGCAACAGTCTCGTGCGGGATATAAAAACTCTCCGGCATAACTCAATACGCTGAGTTGCGAGAGCCATGGCTCCGAAGAGGAACCCCTCAACGCGCTCCACTCCCTGCCTGTTACGTATGAATCGTCCGGTCAACCGTTTACGCAGTTCGTACTTTGTCCCGAAACTCTCGTACGCCGACATGACGCATGACACAATTTCCGTTGTGACCACGATGTGCTCTATCACGCCGCACGGAGTTGACCAAATGGATTCACTTCTTCAGTGCATCGAGATAGAAGATGAAGTCTAACCCGCCGGGGGAGTGGCCGTATTCGGTGAGGATAACGGCGACCTCACTGCGGTGCTGCGTGCCGTGATTGACTTGATGGAGCATCTGCTGCCAGAGCGGGTAGGCCATCGGTTCGTTGCGGCTGTTGACGTAGCGGCAGATCGCTTCGAGTTGCGCATCGTCCACCTGCACGACAAACGCGTGCATCTCGTGATCAATCTCGGCCCAGTGCGTGTGCACCGCAGCGACATCGGCGTACGCGGCAGGATCGAAGCGAGGCGGGTTCGGCTGCCCACGCCAGCGCACCAGCCAGTTCCACTGCGCCCACATCGTATGCACGAGCGTGTCGCGGATCGAGGAGAAACTGGCGCTCGCCTCAGCGACGAACTGCGCGTCAGTTAATCCGGCGCACGACGACAGGATGCGCTCGTTTGCCCAGGTGTTGTAGCCATAGAAGCTACGGATCAGATCAGTTTTCATTGCGTCCCTCCCCCGATGTGCGGCGTGCCGTTGCCGCCGAATATATATCTGCTCGACAGAAGGTTATTCCGTCCGCGCCGTCCGGGTCCAGGCATACCCGGCGGAAATAATTAGTGCCGCCACGGCGATGATCCGGCGTTGCTGCGCGGTTAGCTGTTCCATGCCCGACACTCCTTCCCTGTTGCCCAGCTGTTTCATCTCCATCATCGCGCGTGCGGTGAGCGACACCCTCGCAAAATCGAAGTAGAAGAATTCATGCCAGATGACAGTAGGACTTACGCAGTTGGGGCAATTTCTTGTTGGTGGCGGGCTTTAGCCTGCCTCTCTGTAGCAGGCTAAAGCCCGCCACCACCGGGTTTCTCTTGCGAACTGCGTCACTCCTAGACAGATTACCCATACAACCGGCATTGCCTACACTTAGACATCGCTCAAGTGTTTCACTTGCGGGAAGTAGGACATCGCAGCCCTCGCAAACCGCGCGTCATCCGTCCAATATTCGCACCGCTCACGCTCGGCGAGGACGAGATAGCAGGCATCATAGGGTGTTTGCTGCCGCATACGAGAGGCGATCTCGATGGCACGGACGGCATCGTCCCCTGACGTATCGCGAAGTGCAACGATGCCCAGTACCGCATGGAGGGCATTCTTCGCATTATCGAAAGGAATAGTGCCCGCACGCGCATGGCGGTAGACGACATTGGCAACTTCGCAGGCGAACCAGGAGGGAGCGATCGGTTGCAGCCGCGCCGCGACCCAGTGCGCGAGCAGAGATCGGGCATCGGCAGTCCCATCCTCGGTGAGCACCCACTTGACGGCAATACTCGCGTCAACGACGACAACATTCGCCGTACCGCTCATCCATCCTGTCCCCGCGCTTCACGCGCCGCACGGATAACATCGGTCGAGTTCTCGCCCACCTGCCTCCCGCCTGTGGGCTCTACACGGATGGCGTCCAACTTGGCCAGCACATCCTCCGGGCGGTCCGACCCCGCCCATTCCTGCCAGGTAGGCAATTCCATCGTCGTCGTATCGGCGTGCTGCTGCATAACCAACTCGGTCAACTGCTCAACCTTACGGTTCAACTCGTCCATCTTTTCTCCCAATCGCCCCTCGCGAGTTTCCGGTACGACAAATTCGCGCGCCATCTCTTCGTTGCGCACCGCTGGCGAGACGAATGACTCGATAGTGGTCGACGAATCCGACTTCTGCGGTCCTTCCGAGTCTCTCCGAGCATACGCTATGGAGTTCGCGAAATGCTTCTGCTCGTTTACCTCCATATATTGCACCACCTTCTGAGGAACTGATACGCCGCTCACCGCGTGCCCTACTACACGGCGGACATCCTCGTCGTAGCAGCGCCATTGCTCCATGATTGTCTCCGTCGGCCCGGCGAGGGAGGCGAGTGCCTTTTGCGTAGCTACCTCCTGCTCGATCCACTGCAATTGCGGCGCAACGGCGGCGGGCACTTCAAATGCAGGGTGCAGTTTCATCTGGTCACGCATCTGTACAACTGCACTCTGGATGCCCGTCGCCTCGTCCACGCGCCGCGCCTGAGCAGCGAGGTCGTCTACCGCTGCACGGAACTGCCGCTGATCTTGGAGAACCTGCCGATGGATGGCGTACCGATCGACCTCGAACGCATCCAAAATAAATCCGTTGACTGTCTCTTCCGCGTGTAGCTCGCCCCGTTGGATGAGGCGCCGGACGTGTTCGCGGGAGAGACCGAGTCGCTCACCAGTCTGTGTAGTTGATAGATACAATTGGGACGTTGGCATCACTATACTCCTATCTGAAACGAACACGAAATACCGCCAGCAAGAAAATAGCACAGCAAAGGTGGCGTGTCAACTCAAGATG
The DNA here is from genome assembly GCA_038231255.1 of Thermomicrobiales bacterium. Classification (GTDB taxonomy): domain Bacteria; phylum Chloroflexota; class Chloroflexia; order Thermomicrobiales; family JALYUS01; genus JALYUS01. Next base: position 61,449 of record JBBRLR010000006.1, read on the forward strand.
TGGCAAGAACACATTGTGGTGATAATCGAGTCGGTTATTAATCCCAAACAGCCTATCGCGTCAGGCTTCCTTCTTCCCACCGGATAAGAGCGACGAGATGATAAAGGCGACGGGCGCGTTGGTCAGGTAGGCGGTGGTGAGGGCGTAGTCCAGCGTTTGTTCCAATGTGTCGGGGCGGTCGAGTGTGTGATGCTGGATGTCGAGCGCGTCGAGCATCCGGGCGACGCCCCGGCCCATGCCGCGCTGCGCGGGGTTGAACTCGTTGAGTGTGCCGCGCCCGGCGATCACCATGACGAGCGGCAACTGGTACGGCACGATCAGCGAGCCGAGCGCGTTCGGGCAGTTGCCGAAGCCGCTCGTCTGCATCAGCAGCACGCCGCGCGTCCCGCCCAGCAGTCCCCCCGCGACAATGCCGACGCCCTCCTCCTCGCGCGTGCAGGAGACGGTCGTCACCACCGCGTCCGCCTCGAAGCGGCGGATAATCGGCGCGACGATGTTGTCCGGCACATGCGCGACGAGCGTGATTCCCGCCGCCCGCAACTGCTCATAGACCACCGTGCTCCATATCGCCTCAGCCATAGATCCTCCGATGCCAAACAAGCGACCAGATCGGCATCATACCGCGCGACAACGATGCTGACGACCCCAACCGACCACGAACAAGATACCGTGGCACTGAACTTGCTGTATAACAAAACAGCAGGCCGCAAGGCCCGCATGCAGCACAACGGCCTGGCGGCGATGTCTTGGTGCTGATGTTGCTTTTTATCGCATATTCCTCCTTCCCCTTCCCTTGGCCGGCGCGGTCCCCACCCGCCCGGCCCCCTTTTTTTAAGTGTCAAGGACGCGGGCTGAGGACCGAGTAGCCGAGATTCAGCGCTGGTTGCTCGTTGCTGCCTACTCGCAACGCATCGCCGGTGGTACGATAGAGTCCGCTTTGATCGGCCCAATTCGTATTCCAGGAAGGGGAGTCGTGCGATGCTCCAGTTCGAGACGACCAACCGCGTTTTGCAGGAAGAGCGGCTGTTTGAGCCGTCCGACGCGATGCGCGAGCAGGCGAATATCACCGCGTACATGCGCGCTAAAGGATTCGACACCTACGAAGACCTCCATCGTTGGACGATCGAGCACCCGGAGGAGTTCTGGGCGGAGATGGCCGAGGAACTGCACTGGTTCGCACCGTGGGAGAAGGTGCGCGACTGGCAGTTCCCGTACGTCAAGTGGTTCACGGGCGCCAAGACGAACATCGTCTACAACTGCCTCGATCGGCATCGCGGCACGCACGTCTGGAATCAGGTCGCCATCTACTGGGAGGGTGAGGGCGGCGAGACGCGCTCGCTCTCCTACGCCGATCTGTGGCGCGAAACGACAAAGTTCTCCGATGTGCTGACCAAACTTGGCATCACGGAGGGGGACAAGACGTGCGTCTACATGCCGAAGATCCCTGAGCAGTTTGTCGCGATGCTCGGCACGACGCGGATTGGCGCGGCACACTCTGTCGTCTTCTCCGGCTTCTCGTCGCAGGCGCTCCGGGATCGCATCCAGGAGGGCGAGGCGAAAATCGTCATCTGCGCGGACGGCTACCAGTACCGCGGCAAGCTCGTTGACCTGAAGGCGATTGTCGATGCCGCTGTGCGCGAGTGCCCGACTGTCGAGCACGTCATCGTCGTCAAGCGGGCTGGCAACAAAGTCAACTGGGTGCAGGGGCGTGACCTCTGGTACGACGACCTGATGAGCATCGCCAAGCCCGGCATGCCCGCCGCCGAACTAGACAGCGAGACGCCGCTCTTTTACCTTTACACCTCCGGTTCGACAGGCAAGCCGAAGGGAATCGTCCACACCCACGGCGGCTACATGGTCGGCACGTACACGACGACCAAATTCATCTTCGACATCAAGTCGGACGACATCTTCTGGGACACCGCCGATCCCGGCTGGGTGACGGGCCACTCGTACATCGTCGACGGGCCGCTGCTCGCCGGGTGTACGCAAATCTTCTACGAGGGGGCGGTGGACTTCCCGAATCCCGGCCGCGTCTGGAAGACGATCGAGAAGTACGGCGTGACGATCCTCTACACCGCGCCGACCGCCATCCGCGCCCTGATGCGGCAGGGCGACCAATGGCCCGGCAGCGCCGATCTGTCGTCGCTCCGTTTACTCGGCTCGGTCGGCGAGCCGATCAACCCTGAGGCGTGGATGTGGTACCGCAAGGTGACGGGCGGCACCCTGCCGATCATGGATACGTGGTGGCAAACAGAGACGGGCGCGATCATGATCTCGCCGACGCCGATCATGCCGCTCAAGCCCGGCAGCGCCACCAAGCCCTTTCTCGGCATCGAGGCGGACGTCGTGGACAAGCAGGGCAACCCCGTCCCGGAGGGGAATGGCGGCTACCTGATTATCCGGCAGCCGTGGCCGAGCATGATGCGCACGATCTATCGCGACCCGGAGCGATACGAGACGTACTGGCGGACCATCGAGGGCGTCTACTTCGCGGGGGATTCCGCCTTCCGCGACACGGACGGTTACTTTTGGATTCAGGGACGTGTGGACGATGTGATCAAGAAGGCGGGCCATCGTCTCGGCTCGTCGGAGATCGAGAGCGCACTCGTCTCGCACCCCGCCGTCGCGGAGGCCGCCGTGATTGGCAAGCCGGACGAGATCAAGGGCGAGAGTATCAAGGCGTTCGTCATCCTCAAGACCGGCTACGACGGCTCCGACGCCCTGAAGACGCAACTGATCCAGCACGTCCGCGAGACGGTCGGCCCGATCGCGCAGCCGGACGAACTGGACTTTGTGCCCAGCCTACCGAAGACGCGCAGCGGCAAGATCATGCGCCGCTACATCAAGGCGCAGGAGCTCGGCCAGCCCACCGGGGACCTCTCGACACTGGAGGAGTGACGAGTGGGCAGTGGGCAGAAGGGGAAACCAGTCTACTGCCCACTGCCCACTGCCCACTACTTCTCAAGGTAATCGTTGACAAAATCGGATGGGAGGGCTACTATTCCGATAGCACGTTGAACAGCAGATTCCGGCGTGATAGAGGAGTTATTTCATGAGTGTGATCACCGAAGAGCAGACGACGATTCTTCTCACCGACGATGCCGCCACGCAGGTGCGGACGCTGATGGAGAAGCAGGGCCGCACGGACCTTGCCCTCCGCCTGTTCGTCACGCAGGGTGGCTGCTCCGGTTTCTCGTATGGCATGGCGCTCGACCCGAACACCCGCCCGGACGACGCGGTCGTCGAGAAGGATGGCGTCCGATTGATCGTAGATGCGTTCAGCCAGAAGTACCTCAGCGGCGTGGAAGTCGGCTTCTCCTCGAACCTGATGGGTGGCGGCTTCACGATCAAGAACCCAAATGCCGCCTCCTCCTGCGGCTGCGGCCACTCCTTCCGCACCAAGGAAGAAGACGGACAGCCGAAGCGCTGCGGTCACTGAGCCACGACGAGACAGAAACAAAAGGCCGGGCATTGCGCCCGGCCTTTTTTGTGCCGCTTAGGGCTGGAGCGCCCAGACGCGGACATGGTTGCCATTGTTCAGGCCGAGAGCGGCGAAGAGGCTGTAGCTGATCTCGATCACGAAGCGATTACGCCAGTAGTTTTGATCCACCGGGGCGACTGCATCCGCGACCGTGCAGCGGATCGTCTTGCCGGTGTCCGTGTTTTGCAACGTTAGGATATTGCCGAAGACGAAATCGGGATGGACGCAGTAATACCCCTCCGGTGAATACGGAAAGCTATCGGGGCTGCCCTGACCGCCGCGCATGTGCGTGCGGATAATCGCATCCCAGCCGCCATTGTCGTATGACGGCGAGTAAAAAGCGGCGCCACCCTCGCCAACCGGCGTCAGGCCGGCCGTTGGACTGGCGGGTGCAGGGGGTGGGGTGGGCGTCGGTGGCGGGGCGACGGAACGCACCTGTACCGGTGCAATGGGTGTGGCGGGCACGGGCGTCACGATAAGCGTGGGCGCTTTCGGTGGCTGCATGGGTGCGGGGAGCGTCGAAAGCGGTGAGGCGTCTTCGTCGTTCGCTCGAACGATGCCGAGGGGCACGACGACAACAAAGGCGAGGAGGAACAGCGGGATGATGAGGCGGTAGGCCGATGAGCGTCGTTGCTCGGTGGCACGCGATACCGCGCTCAATGATGATGACAAACGCAAAACGGACAAACCCTCCTACGAAACCAAAGCAGCGCCACAACAGTGTGGCTTGCTATTTCCGATGCAATGAACGGACAGTCAACATAACGTCCGTACATCAGCGGCGCATGGTACGCAAGTCGGAGAACCTTGTCAAATTGTACGCAACGCAGCGATGTTGGCGGTGAGTAGTGTAGTCGGATTCACACCGAATACTTGCACGCTACTTCAGAAAATGAATGAAATGAATGTACGGACACTTGTACGCGAAACGTCCGTACACTGCCGAGGGCTGGCAATTACGTGTGCTATGCTGCGCGGCGTGCGATCGATAGGGAATGTGTTCTTCGTCAGTACACGTATCGAAACATGAGTAGGGCAATAATGGATGAGACGCGACGACTGGGCGCGAGCGGCATCACCGTGTCGGCGCTCGGCGTCGGAACGTGGTCGTGGGGGGATGCGCCATTCTGGGGCTACGGCGCGGCGCCGGATCGCGCCGAGATCGCGGCGGCCTTTCGCGCGAGCCTCGACGCGGGCGTGGCCTTCTTCGACACTGGCGAACTGTACGGAGGGGGCGGCGCGGAGCGGTTGATCGGCGCGCTCGCGCGGGACGCCGACCGCCCCGTCGTGATCGCCAGCAAGTTTACCCCTTACCCACACCGGCTTTCCGCGCGCACGCTCCACACGGCGCTGGATCGCACGCGCGCGCGGTTGGGCGTTTCGACGCTCGACCTGTACCTGATCCACTGGCCGTACACGACGTTGCGGATCGAAACGATGATGGATGCGCTGGCGGAAGCCGTCGGGGATGGGAAGGTGCGCGCAGTCGGCGTGAGTAACTTCACCGCGACCCAGATGCGCCGCGCCCACGACCGCCTTGCGCGGTACGGCATCCCGCTCGCCGCCAATGAGGTGCGGTACAACGTCCTCGCACGGCGTCCCGAAACGAACGGCGTGCTTGCCGCCTGCCGGGAACTCGATGTCGCCCTGATTGCCCATAGCCCCCTCGTCCACGGCATGCTCTCCACCGCCGAGGATGGCACCCCGACACCGGTCGCTGGACCGCGCCGTTTCCTGCCCGCCTATCGTGGCGAGCGGTTGCGCGTGATTCACACGATGGCAATGACGCTGCGCGACATCGCGCGCGCGCGCGAACGCACCGCCGCGCAGGTCGCGCTGAACTGGCTGCTCTGTCAGGACGACCGGATCATCCCGATTCCTGGCGCGAAGCGCGCGGCACATGCACGGGCGAATGCGGGCGCGCTCGGCTGGCGCTTGTCCGACGCCGAGCTGGCGGCAATCAATCGAGTGTCCGCGCGATGTCGCGTAGCGCGGTGATGCTATGGTATGCTCTCGGCGGCAAGATACATCCAGGTTGCGCTGTTTTCCGTATATCCACGAGAGACGTTCGTGCTATTCGTCAAGGAGTGTTGAGCATGGCCACGGTGATCGGCGAGCGCGTACTGAAGGAGACCGAAGGGCTGTCGCGGATGCACGAGCGCGTCCCAGCACAGTACGTAGCAGCGCCGAATGGTGAGGTCGTTTTTCGGCGGTTCGAGCCGGATGGCTCCGCGACCGAGACGGACCTCGGGCCACATGCCGCATTCTACGAGCGCATCTTCGCGCTCGATGAGCAGATCAAGGCGAAATACGGCAATGGTGACGGCCCGACCAAGGGCGGTCCCGGCCTGCCGGGGCGGCAGCGCGCCGGCCTCGTGATGCTCGAAGTGACGGAAAAGTGCAACCTCACCTGCCCGATGTGCTACGCGGGCAGCAACCCCGACGGCCGACACTACACGATGGCGGAGATCGAGCTGCGACTCGACGAGATCGTCGCGGCGGAAGGCGCGGATGTCAGTCTGCAAATCTCCGGCGGCGAGCCATCCGTGCGCAAGGACCTCAAAGAACTCGCGGCATTGATCACATCCAAGGGGTTCACGAACTTCGAGATGATCTCGAATGGCATCCGCATCGCGCGAGACGCCGACTTCGCGGAAAGCCTGAAGGCGTGGGGCTTCACGTCCGTCTATTTGCAGTGGGACTCGCTGCGGGAGTCGGACATCGAACTGCTGCGCGGCGAGAAACTGCTCAGTGTCCGTTTGAAGGCGCTCGATCAACTGGAAAAGGCGGGCCTGAACACGACGCTGGCCGTCTCGCTCCTGCCGGGGCTGAACACCGATCAGATCGGGCCGATCCTCGAAGTCTGCCGCCAGCATCCGATCATCCGCGCGGTCTCGTTCCAGGCGGCAACGCCCTTCGGCAATCGCTGGGACGTGGACGAGGAGCGTGAGGGCGAAACCCTTGACACGCGCGGCTTCGGGCGCAAACTCCGCTTGCCGGACATCCTGCAACTGATTGAGGAGCAACTCGGCATCGCACCAGAAGAGTTCATGCCGCTCGGCTTCGGCTCCCCGCTGTGCAACTCCATCGCGATCCTGCGCCACGACAAGAAGCGCGGGACGTGGATCCCGACGACGCCGGGCATCGAATGGAACAAGTACAGCCAGATCCTCGGTGACGACCCGGTGGACTTCATTCGCATGGTGACGCGCGGCAAGGGGGCGCTGTCGAAGCGTCTGTTCTCCCGCGAGGGTCTCGCGGCGATGCGCGTCTTGCTCCCCTACCTCGGCCGCAATCCCGGTATCATGTTCGACACGCAGTACGTGACGGTCTTCATCAAGCCCTTCATGGACGCCGAGGACCTCGATTTCGACCGTGTGGACCGCTGCTGCTTCCACAACGCCTCGCCGCGCGGCCTCCATTCGTTCTGCCACCTCAATGCCCTCATCCGCCCGACGACGACCGTGGACGCCTCGGCCTTCGGCGACGTCATCATGCTGCCACAGCCCGAACTCCTCATGGCGGATGGGGATTAGAACGAAGTGCTGAGTGCTGAGTGCTGAGTGCTGAGGGGACACGCTGATTACCCCGAAGCGCCCAGCATTTTGCGTATTCACATACGGAATGAGGGTATTGTGGAAAACTCAGCACTCAGCAATCAGCACTCAGCACTTCCGAACTCAGCACTCCCCTCCCTCGCGATCATCGTCGCGGCGCGCACTGAGGCGCACCGAATCGCGGCGGTGCTGGCGCACTACCGGGCGATCGCGCCGGACGCCGAACTGATCGTCGCGGACGGGGCGAGCCGGGACGCGACAGCGCGGGAGGCGTTGCCCTACGCCCGCGTCGTGACCGGCAAAGGGTCGCTCGGCGCGAACGAGAATCTGGCAGCGGCGGCGGCAACAGCGGAGGTCCTGCTTTTCGTCCACGCGGACACTTACCTCGCGGACGTGGCAATCGTGCAACGAACGATGGCGGACGCCGCGGTCCTCGGCGGCGCATACCGGCTACGCTTCGACGACGATGCGCGCGTCTACCAAATGATGGCGCGGCGGGCGGATCAGCGCTCGCTTGCCGGGGCATACACGGGCGATCAGGGCATCTTCGTGCGGCGGTCGGTCTTTGCGAAACTCGGCGGCTTCCCGACGTGGCCGCTGATGGAGGATGTCGCCTTCTCTGAGCGGCTGCGCGGCGAGGGTCGCGTCGTCCTGCTGGATGCGGAGGCAATCACTTCCACGCGGCGGCACAAGGCGCAGGGGCCGTACCGGCTGATCGGCCGCGTGATGCTCATCCGGCTCTTGTACCGCTTCGGCGCGTCGCCCGACTTCCTCGTGCGCCTTTGGCGGCGCGGCGGCGATGTCGTCCCCGACCGCCTGCCGAAAGCTATGCCGACGATGCGCGAGCGGGAAGTGACCTAACATCTTTTTTCACCACGTTTCGGTGACTTTCTGCAGGCCGCGCGGTTGGTCGGGGTCGCCACCGCGCTGGCGGGCGAGATACCACGCGAACTGCTGCATCGGCAGGATGGTGAGGAGCGGCGTGAGGATTTCCGGCCCGGCTTCGGGCAACGCGAGGCCGACGGTGCCGAGGCGCGCGGCCTCCGGGTCACCGATGATCAGGGTGTCCGCCTCCCGCTCGCGCAGCCGTTCGAGGACGGGGCGCAGGGCCGCGCCGCCCGGCCCCACCGGGACAATCGCGATCACCGGGAAGCCGCGCTCGATCATCGCCATCGGGCCGTGCAGCAAGTCCGCGCCGGAGAAGGCGTGCGCGACGAGGTAGCTCGTCTCCATCAACTTCAAGGCGACCTCGCGCGCCGTCGGGTAGTTGTAGCCCCGCGATGTCACGACGATCTGCTCCGCGAAGCGGTAGCGCACCGCGAGCGCCGCAACCTCGTCCTCGCGCGCCAGCACCGCTGCCGCCCGCTCCGGCAATGTCCGCGCCGCCGCCCCATCGCCACCCGCGAGCGCCTCGATCAGGAGGTAGAGCGTCAGCAATTCCGCCGTGTAGGACTTGGTCGCCGCCACCGCCCGCTCCGGCCCGGCAAGCATGTCCAAATGGAACTCTGCCGCTGTCGCGAGCGGCGAATCGGGCGCGTTCGTGATCGCCACCGTGATCGCGCCCGCCACCCGCGCCCGCGCGACGGGATCGAGCAGATCGGGCGACGAACCGGACTGACTAATCGCCAGCACGAGGACATCGCGCAGATCGGGCCGCGCGTCGTAGATCGTCATCGTCGAGGGCGAGGCAAGCCCGGCAGGCAGGCCGAGCCGCGTCTCCACAAGATACTTCGCGTAGAGTGCTGCGTGATCCGACGTACCCCGCGCAACGAACATCACGAAGCGTGGCTTCCGGGCGGCAATCGCACGTACGACTTTACGGATATGTCGCCGCCCCTCCCGGAGGATGCGAGCGTAGATTTCCGGTTGCTCCTTGATCTCCGCCGCCATCAGTTCGCCGTTCATACATGCCCCCGCTCGTAGACGACTTCACCCCTAATGATCGTCATCTGCACATGGAGATTCGCGTCGAGCAGGACGAGATCGGCCACATTTCCTACGCGAATCCGGCCCATCTGTTCGAGGTGGAGCATCTGTGCGGGTATCTCGCTCGCCATTCGTAGGGCGTCAATAATCGTCGCATCTGTCCAGTACACCATATTATAGACGGCCCGATCCATCGTTAACAGCGATCCTGCAAGCGTCCCATCCATGAGACGTGCGGAGACGCGATCCACCACAACCCGTTGGCCACCGAGCGCGTAGGTACCCGGTGGCATCTCCGCCGCCGCCATCATATCGGTGATCAGAGCAATACGTTCGACACCCTTCACGCGCAAGGCGATTCTGAGGCTTGCCGGGTGCGAATGAACACCGTCCGCGATCAACCCGACCGTGATACGGTCATCGAGCAGTGCGGCGCCGATTGCGCCCGGTGCGCGATGCTCGAACGGTGACATCGCGTTGTAAAGATGTGTTGCCATGCGCGCTCCTGCGCCCACGCCCGCCTCGAATTGCTCATACGTCGCGTCCGTATGTCCGAGACTAATGAGGACCCCACGCTTTCGCAATTTCGCTATCAATTCGGGTGCGTCCGGTCGTTCCGATGCGAGCGTAACAAGACGCACGGCATCGCTTTCGAGCAACACATCGAGCAGGCAAGGATCGGCGTTCTCGATAATGGCGCGGCGATGCGCGCCATGCCGCTGCGGCGAGAGGAACGGCCCTTCGATGTGCAAACCAAGTGGACGCGCGCCAGGCGTATCGCGCGCCGCCTCGAACGCCGCTATCGCTTTTGGATAAAACTCCGGTGGTGCGGTGATAATTGTTGGCAGGAACGCCGTGACGCCCGTTTCTGGTAGCCGTGCGGCGAGTGCCCGAATCGCCTCTGGACCCTCACCGACTTCAACACCGTAGCCGCCGTTCACCTGTAAATCAATGAAACCCGGTGCAATGTAGAGGTTTTCATGCAGAATATCTTGCTCTCCATGGAAGTCGTGGGCATCGAGGATGGCGGTTATCCAGCCGTCCTCAATCACCACGGCGCCCCGCACGAACTCCGTGCCGATGAGCAGTTCGCCAGCCACGACGATGGTCTTCATGATGGTAGCACGGCTAGATGGATCGCGGCCCGCGCCGCACTGAGTGCCGGTTCCGCGACGAGCGCGACCTGCCCGACCGGGCGGCGACGACGGAGGCGGCGGAGCACCGTCGCCCGGAAATCCGCCTCGTGGATCAGCATGCCACCAGCGAGGGCGATAGGCAGGGCGCCGCCCGGGAATGCCAGCATCTCCCCGACCGCCAGTGCCGCCAGCGCCAGTTCCGTCGCCGCCTCGCGCACGATCCGCCGTGCCACCGCGTCTCCGTCGCGCGCTGCCGCGAAGACGAGCGCAGAAAGACGGGCGATCTCGCCTTTATCGCCCTCCGGGTAGACGCGGTCAATCATCGCGTCCGGTCGCGGCAACCGCCACTCCGCCATGATGGCGGGGAGGAGCGCCGTCTGCGGGCCGCGTCCGTCAGATGCCCGCGCCGCCGCTTTGAGGGCGAGCCGCCCGAGCTCGTACCCGCTCCCCTCGTCGCCAATGATGTGGCCCCAGCCACCGGAGCGCGCCATCTTACCCGTGGCATCCCGCCCGACGGCAATCGAACCCGTCCCCGCGATCACCGCGACGCCGACCGCGCCATCCAGCCCGGTCAGCGCGAGTTCGGCATCGTTCGTCAGCCGTATCACGTTCGCCAGCGCGCTGAGATGCGGCAGGAGGCGGTCGCGGTCGCCGGGGCGATCCACCCCCGCGAGGCCGATCCACGCCGCGCGAAGCATCCCATCGCATCCGGCCTGCTGCGCCGCCGCCACCGCGCCCCGAATGCTCGCCACCGCACGCTCCAACCCGACCGCCGCCTGGTTGCCGCTCCCTGCGATGCCGCGCCCGGTCTCGCGCCCGGTCGCGTCCACGATCACCGCGAGCGTCTTCGTCGCGCCGCCGTCCACGCCGAGGAAAAGGGAGGGAGGCGTTCCCGTCATCGCCCACCCCCGACTGCGATCCGCACTACACCGCCCGCCGCCGCGAGCCGTGTCCGCGCCGCCATTGGGCTAATAGCAGCAAGCGCGGCGACGATGGCGGTCTTCACCTCGTCGTCCGATGCACGGAGCAGGGTTTCCGCCTCTGATTCGTGCAGGCCGGTCGCTGCATGGACGATGCCGATGGCCCGCTGCCGCAACTTGGCATTCGTCGGCTGCACATCCACCATCAGGTTGCCGTAGGTCTTGCCAAGCAGGATCATCGTGCCGGTACTGAGCATGTTGAGGACCATCTTCTGCGCCGTCCCCGCCTTCAGCCGCGTCGAGCCACCGATCACTTCGGGACCGACAACAGGCGCAATCATGATGTCGGTGATCTGAGCGAGCGGTGTCCCGGCATTACAGGCCAGCCCAATCGTCAGCGCGCCCTGCTCCTTCGCATAGCCGACCGCGCCGAGCACATACGGTGTCCGCCCGCTGGCGGCGATGCCGACGAGCGCATCGTTCACGCCGACGCCGAGGCGCGCGGCGTCGGCACGGCCCATTTCCGCGCTGTCCTCCGCGCCCTCGATGGAGCGCGTCAGCGCCTCCGGCCCGCCCGCGATCCAGCCGACGACCAATTCCGGCGGCGTGCCGAACGTCGGCGGGCACTCCGACGCATCGAGTACACCGAGCCTACCGGAGGTCCCCGCGCCGATGTACAAGAGCCGCCCATCCTGCCTGAGTCGCGCCGCGATGCCGTCAATCGCGCGCGCAATCTGCGGTAGTTCTCGTTGCACCGCAGTCGCGACCGTCGCGTCTTCCGCGTTCATGGCGCGCGTGATCTCCAGCGCGCTCATTCGGTCAATCGCTGCCGTCGCCGGGTTGCGCTTTTCCGTTTCCAGCGCGCCGAGGTCAATGATGGGATCGGTCGTCATCCGCTCTTGCTCCATCGCCTGTCCGTTATGCGTGTCAGCCATTGCCAGTGTACCGGAGTAGGCTACTCCTGTCGTATCGCAACACTCGATTGCTTGCTTCGAGTTCGGAACGTATCATGATGTTGCATGACGGTCGCAAATGTCGAAATGATACTTAGGAGTGACGCAGTTCGCGAGAGAAACCCGGTGGTGGAGGGCTTTAGCCTGCGACAGAACGGCAGGCCAAAGCCCTCCACCACTAAGAAATTGCCCCAACTACGTAAGTCTTACGCGTATGCTATACCGACGACGCGACGAAACGAGAGGATGGAGATACATGCGACTGGGATTGGAAGTGCTGCTCGATGACCCGCAGGCGATCCTCGAAGGTGCGCGGGTGGGGCTAATTTGCCACCCGGCGTCGGTGGATCACCGCTTCCGCCATGCCGCCGACCTTTTCCACGCGCACCCGGACATCAATCTGACGACGCTCTTTGGACCGCAGCATGGCATCTGGGGGCAAACACAGGACGACATGATCGAGTGGGAAGGGTTCGCCGACGCGCACACCAGCCTGCCGGTGTACTCGCTCTACGGCGAGCATCGCACGCCGACGCCGGCAATGCTGACGGACTGCGATGTGCTCGTCGTGGATTTGCAGGATGTCGGCACGCGCATCTACACCTTTATCTACACGATGGCCCTCGCGATGCAGGCGGCGCGCGAAGCGGGGAAACGCGTCGTCGTGCTCGACCGCCCGAACCCGATCAACGGGGTGCAGATGGACGGCAATCTGCTCGAACCGGGGCACGAATCGTTCGTCGGCATGTACCCGCTGCCGACGCGCCACGGCATGACGATCGGCGAACTTGCGCGGATGTTCAACGACGAATTTGGCATCGGCTGTGACCTCGCCGTCGTGCCGATGGAAGGGTGGCGGCGCGCCATGTGGCACGACGAGGGGGGCGCGCCGTGGGTTTTCCCCTCCCCGAACATGCCGACGCTCGACAGCGCGACCGTCTTCCCCGGCGCGGTACATATCGAGGGGACGACGATCTCCGAGGGGCGCGGCACGACCCGCCCGTTCGAACTGATCGGCGCGCCGCACATTGACCCGCACGCCCTCGCCGCCGCGCTGGAACGCGAGCATCTGCCCGGCGTCATCTTCCGCCCCTGTGCGTTCGAGCCGACGTTTCAGAAACACGCGCGGGAAATCTGCGGTGGCGTGCAGCTCCATGTCACGGATCGCGACCGCTTTCCCGCCGCACTCGCGGGGATCGCCGTGCTCCGGGCGATGATCCGGCAGGACCCGTCGGTACCGATCTGGAAGGAGCCGCCGTACGAGTACGTCCCCGACCGCCTCCCCTTCGATGTGATCGCCGGGACGCAAACGCTCCGCGAGCAACTGACCGAGCAAGTCCCGCTCGCCGACATCGCGGCGGATTGGGAACCCGGCCTCGCCGCCTTCGCGGAGCAACGTCGCCCGTATCTGCGGTACGAGTGAACGGATTCCCCTCCCCTGGCCCCTCCCCTGCTGCGGCGGGAGAGGAGGCCGCTATCCCGCCCTTGCTACGTCGCTTCCTGGAAGCGGAAGAAGCGGATTGCGAGCAGGAAGCAGACGACACCATAGATGACGAGCGCGAGCAGGCTCGGCAACACGGCGGTAAATCCCTTACCGAAGATCATCAGATTGTTGAACCCGGTCATCGCCCAACTGGTGAGCGTCACCTTAGAGACCTGTTGCACCCACGTCGGCATTAGAAAGAGCGGGAACCACGAGCCGCCAAGCGCGGAGAAGGTCAGGACGACGAGCGTCGTGATCGGCTGCAACTGGTCGCGCGTCTTGACGACCGAGACGAGCAGCATGCCGAGAGCGGTCGTCGCGAACGCCGTGACGAGAATCAGCAGCACGGTCCCCGGCACCGAACCGAGATCAATGTGGAAAAAGAGCTTACCAACGGCGAAGAGGATGCCGAGTTGCACGACCGTCCGCACGAACTGCGCGCCGAGTTTGCCGCCGAGGAGCGACCAACGCGAGACGGGCGCGACGAGCAGCCGCTTCCAGGTGCCTGCTTCCTTCTCGTCCAGGATCGTCCCCGCACCCGCCGCGACGGCGAACAGCGCGAACATCAGCGCGTAGCCCGGCACGACCTGGTCGTAGTTGTTGTCGCTCTGGCTCTGCTTCGCCACCTGCGTTTGCAGGGTGAGCGGCGGCTTTTGGCTCAATTGGATTGCCTGCTGGCTCGCTTGCCGCGCGACGGCATTCGGGTCGGCATTCGCGCCGCTGCTCCTCACGGCATCTACCGCGACCTGTCCGGCGATCTGCCCCGTCGCGAGGTTCTGGATGATATTTCCCATGATCCCGCGCACAGCGAGCGCCCGGTAATCGCGATTGCTCGGCGTTGTCAAAACGGTGATGTCCGCCTGCTTGCCCTGCGCGACCGCGTCGCTCACCCCGGCGGGGATGATCACCGCCGCCGAGCGGTCACCGTCCTCGACGAGTTTGCGGGCGTCCGCCGCACTCGTCTTCATCTCGATTTTGAGCGTCGGTGCCTGCTGCATCGCCGCGAGGAGTTGCTGGCCGACCGGCCCCTGATCCTCCGCGTAGACGGGCACCGTGACCGTTGTCATGCCGCTTCCGCTATCGCCCGTCGTGAAGATCGCTCCGACAAGGAGCATCAGGAAGAACGGGATAAACAGACTGAGCAGCAGCGCGCGGCGATCCCGCACCATCCGCTTCAGTTCTTTGCGCATGATGACAAGCGCTGTACGCATAACTGTGTCCCTCCATAAATCACATCTGTTCTGATGTGATTTCTCTTATCTGCCCCTCGAAAACGCCCTGCCCACGATAGCGATGACCGCGAAGAGCATCGCGCCCACAACGGCGACGGTACTGTTTCGTATAATGACGAGCGCGATCACATACAGAATCCCGGCCACTGGCATCGCAATCGAGTAGAATCTCCCCTGGGTCATCGTTTTCCTCTTTGTTCGTACGTATTTTAGTCCCGATACTGCTTGCCAGTCAGTTGCAGAAAGACATCGGCGAGCCCATGCGGGCGTTCGGTGCGCACGGGTTGGACGGTGCGGAGCGTCAAAAGGTCTTCAAGCGTTCCCTGCGCGACGATCTGCCCTTCGTCCATGATGGCGATACGGTCACAGAGCCGCTCCGCTTCCTCCATATAGTGCGTCGTGTACAGGATCGCGATGCCATCGTCGCGCAGTTTCTCGGTCAGCTCGAAGAGCGCCTCGCGCGATTGCGGGTCCACGCCGACGGTCGGCTCATCGAGCATCAAAAAGCGCGGGCGGTGGATGACGCTGACGGCGAGATTGAGCCGCCGCTTCATGCCGCCGGAGTATTCCGCAACTTTATCGTCCCGCCGGTCGTTGAGGCCGACGAGGGTCAGGAGTTCGGTCGTGCGCGCGGCGAGCGCATCCCCGGCGACGCCGTAGATTTCGCCGAAGAAGCGCATATTCTCCGTCGCCGTCATGTCGTCGTAGAGCGCGATCTCCTGCGGCACGACGCCGATGATCCGCTTGACGCGCGCCCCGGCGGTGATCGGCGTCCCGGCGACGGTCGCGGTGCCACTGGTCGGCGCGAGGTAGGTGGCGAGCATGTTAATCGTCGTACTCTTGCCCGCGCCGTTCGGCCCCAACAGGCCGTAGATTTCGCCGCCCCGGATCGTCAGGCTGACGCCGCGCACCGCCTCGCGGTCGCCGAACGTCTTGTGCAGATCGCGCGCCTCGACGACGGTTTCGGTCGCCACCGGCGCTTCTCTGGTCATCATCCTCGCTCTCCTCCCATTGCGGGCACGCTGCCCGCATTGTTGATCTTCTTTTCAGTAGTGGTAGCGCAGGCTGAAGCCTGCGTTACCCTACTCCCTATGAATGGCGCCGCGCCAAGAATCGCCGTCTGCAATCCGTTCATCTCATTCTCCTCCGGACCTTCCGCCGAGCGTCCCTCGCTCTGGGTCCAGTATGGAACGGGCGGTTCCCCATCGCGACGCTCAAAGGGACGATTCGCACCCTTCCCTTTTGGCCGATCCCCGCCGGACAGGTGGACAGTACCCGACGGGACGCGCCGTGCGGGAGATTTGACGGGGACAGGTAGGGACGCAATAATAACTACAGCAGGAAGCGACATCGAGGCAAAGCGATGGATGAATGCGTATCCCGGCTGCGGCTACGGCGGGCATGGTCGGAGTCCATGACATGATACTACGAGCGATGCGAAAAGGAGAAAGGTCGAGCGCGGTGCGGTGCGTCGCCGTCCTCCTGTGTGCGCTCCTTCTGCTCGCCGGATGCGGCGTTGGATCGAGCGAGAACAATGCGCCGCCCGCCGTCACGGCGTTGCCGACGCTGACACCCTTCCCAGCCGTCACGGCGACTGCTTCGCTGCCGGATCACCTGCATCTCCGACCCATCGCGCCGGACGCGCTCGCCCTCGTCATCCAGCCGGACGACGGACGCGCTCCGGTGCTCGACGCCTTCAACAACGCACAAACGAGCATTGACCTGATGATCTATCTCCTTTCGGATCGCGAAGTGATCACGGCGCTGAAAAATGCCGTCCTGCGCGGCGTCGCGGTGCGCGTGATGCTGGAACAGAACCCCTGCTGCTCGAATGACAACACGATGCAGCGCACCGTCTTCGGGGAATTGCAGGAAGCGCGTGTGCAGGTGCAGTGGACCAACCCTGCCTTCCGCCTGACGCACGCGAAAATGGTGGTGGTGGACGGCACGACCGCGCTCATCATGTCCCAGAACCTGACGAAGACCGCGTTCACCTTCAACCGCGAGGCGGACATCATGGATCGCGATCCGGCGGATGTCGCGGCGCTCGAAGCGCTTTTTATCGCCGATTGGGCACGCACCCCCTACACCCCTTCGGACCCAAACCTCGTCATTGCCAATGTCAATGCGCGGCAGAAGTTCCTCGCACTGATCGGCGGTACGGCGAAATCACTCGCCATCGAGAGCGAGGAGATGCAGGACCCGGCGATCATTGACGCCCTGATCGCTGCGCAGAAGCGCGGCGTCGCCGTCCGCTACATCGGCGCGATAGCCCCGGCAAGTTCGACCACGCCGCAGCGGGACGACAACGCCACCGGGCGCAAGCGCCTGATCGGGGGCGGCGTGAGCGTCCGCCTGCTCGCTGCGCCGTATGTCCACACAAAAACCGTCGTCGCGGACGGGATCGTCGCCTTCGTCGGCAGCGAGAACTTCTCGGCAGCATCCCTCGACACGAACCGCGAAATTGGTATTCTAACGACCGACACGACGATCATCGGTCGCCTGACGGGCGTCTTTACAAAAGATTGGGCGGCGGGAAAGCAGGAAACCTAACCCCTAGCCCCCTTCCCTGGAAGGAAGGGGAAACAGAAGGAGAAGTCAACCGTGGCGGATGATTGGGACGACCTGCGCGAGCGTTTTGCCATCGTGTCCGCCGACTTTCTGGCATTGGCGAGCCGGGTGAAAGCGGATCGCGCCGACGAACCGGACGTTTGCGGCGTCTGGTCAGCGAAGCAAATAGTCGCGCACATGGCGGCGTGGGATTGGGAGGGCGAGCGCCATTTCCGTGAACTCCACGCCGGGAGCGACGCGGGTCGGCGATACGACATCGAAGCCTTCAATGCGGCGGCGATCGAGGAGCGGCGCGATCAATCGTGGGACGAGACGCTCGACGAACTGCGGCGCGCCAACATGACCTTCGCCGCCTCGCTCGCGAATGTTTCGACCGCAGACCGCGAAGCGGATTCCGCCTACGCATCGTGGATCACCGCCGTCACCGGGCATTACGGCGAACATTCTGACCAGATTCGCACCTGGCTCGATGCGTAAGGAAGACATCAGCTGGCAGCGCTTACGACAGACACTTTGGAACACCTACCCGCGAGATCATTCCACGTCCTCCTCATTGGAGGAGTATCGGGTGTCGGCAAATCCGCAACAGCCGCCGCAGTGGCGCGGCAATTCGGCATTCCTTGGCTGCAAGTTGATGATCTTCGTTTAGCATTGCAGTTCAGTGGCCTTGTTTCGCGAGAGCGCCATCCCGAATTGTTCTTCTTTCTCGATCGGAACGATTGGCGAACTTCACCCGAAGTCTACCGGGATAAGCTAATCAAGGTTGGCAGGATTATCACTGGTGCGTTGCGGATTGTCATCGAGAGCCATATCGCGACCGGTGTTTCCATCGTCATTGAAGGAGACGGCATCCTCCCGGAGTTCGCCGCGACGATCGCGCGCGAATACGACGAGGGAATCGTTCGCTCGGTCTTCATCGTTACGAACGACGAGGATTTTCTTCTGGCGAACATGCTGAAACGCGGGCGAGGCATTGATCCCGACGCCCTAACAGACTTGCGCCGCACCGAGACACGCGCAAAGGCGTTGTTCAGCCGGTGGGTGGAGCGCGAAGCGCGGCGGCATGGCTTGCCGACGATTCAGCCGTTGCCATGGGAGACGCTTTCCGAACGGGCTCTCGCCGCCTCCGCGCACAATCCATAAGTCGAGGTCTCTTCTTGGTGGCCGCAGGCTTTCCAGCCTGCCGTCCCCGCCCCGAGAGACATGCTGGAACGCCTGTGGCCACCATAAACACGCTGACGGTGCCAGGATTCCGCACCTGAACCGTATCGGGCTGAAGCCCGCCTCCACCGACACGGTATCGGCTCGAAGAGGGATCGCTCCTTTAGGCTTGAGGAAACACGATACCAATCACCACCGCGTCCGTGATCGCGCGCAATAATCTGTGCGTAGCAGAATCGTCCACCGCTGCCTCCCTTCCCTGTGCGCGTGTCGAATCGTCGGGAGCGGTACATCGCCTTGCCTCAGATCGCGATTGTGCCGACAAGGCGCGTTTCTGCGTCGCAGTACCAGAGGACGCCGTCGCGATAGGTCAGGCCATGTGGGTTCGCACCCTCGTCGGGGCCGGGTTCCATGGCGAGGACGCGGCGGATGTCGCCGTCCAGCGTATAGCCGGTGATCGTGCGGTGCGTCGTTTCGGCGACCCAGAGCAATTCGCCGTCCCACGCCAGCCCGTGCGGGCGGTTGCCCGGCGCGGGGAATTGCCGCAGGATCGCGCCGCTTGCCGGGTCGAGTTCATAGGTCGTCGCGGAAGGCGGCACGGTAGCCCAGAGTTTGCCGTCAATCCACTCCAACCCGTGCGCGCCGCTCTTGCCTGCGCCCGGGGTCGGCAGCCGCGCGCGTTCCGTGCCGTCAAGCGCGTAGCGGAAGAGTGCGATCGGTGTAAAGGTGGAGGCAACCCAGAGCGCCTCACCATCGAAGGTGATGCCGCTCGAATGGTGCGTCGCGGTCGGGAACTGCCGGAGCACCTGCCCGTCCTGCCAGTCGAGCAGGTACACATCGAGATTCTCCTGGTCAATGACCCAGAGACCCGCGTCCGTCGCCTGCAAGCCATTCGGCTGCGGGCCGGGGGTCTGCCAGCGCGGCTCGCCGCGCACCCGCTCCACCTGTGGCGCCATCTTTTTGCTCCCCTCGTATGTGCGACCGGTGATCACTCCCAACCCTGGCGCGTCCGCCCGCCCGTCATCTCGAACGGCCCGACGGGCCAGCGGAAGCAATCCTTGACCAGTGTATCAACCTGCTCCGGCGTCGCGATACCTTCCGCGACGATCTGCCGCGCCTCCCGGACGACAACCATCAAAATCCGATTCGCCACAAAACCCCAGTGCCGCGTGTCGTCGTTGATGACCTCAGGATTTTTGCCGCACCGAGCGGCGACCGCGACGACCGCATCCCGCGTCGCATCGCTCGTTGCTTTGTGGACGGCGATCTCCGCTAATTTCATCACGGGCACGGGGGACGCCCAATGCCAGCCGATCACTTGCGCGGGACGGTCGGTGGCATAGGCGAGGCCGGTGATCGGGAAGCCGGAGGTGTTCGAGGCGAGGATCGCGTGCGCGGGCGCGAGTGTATCGAGTTGCCGGAAAAGTCGCACCTTCAGGCCGAGGTCCTCCGGCACCGCCTCGACGACGAGGTCCACGCCCGCGCAGGCGGCGGCGAGATCGGTGAACGTGGCGAGGTGTTCGAGCGCCGCCGTCATCTGCTCCGGTGTCGTTTTGCCGAGTGCGATGCCACGCCGTAGGCCGTATTTGCCGTGCTCGATCCGCTCCAGTGCCGTGGTCAGCGCTTCCGCACGGACATCGTAGAGATGCACGTCGTAGCCGCCCGCCGCCAGCACCTGGGCGATCCCCGCCCCCATCACGCCCGCGCCGATCATCGCCACCGTCTTGACTTCCACGACTCCGCCCTCCTTTTTACTGCGATAGATGGGTAACAGGAGACAGTATAGCGGGAGGAACCGCCAGAAATCGAAATGTTGTTGCATTGGCGGGCAAACCGTTGCGCATCCGGCGCAATCGCTGGCATGATGGGCGGCACAGCACGGCATCGTTCGCGGTGGGGTTCTCGTGGGGCGTGGACGCACGCAGAAATTCGGAGGAGGGATCGGGATGAAGATTGTTATCGGCGCGGAGCGACCGAACCGGATGTTCAATCCGCTGGTGAAGGAATTCCCGGAGGTCGAGTTCGTCACGCCGACCAACGCGGAAGAAGAGCGCGCGGCGATGCGCGGCGCCGACGCCTTTCTTGGGCGAATCGGCGCGGAGAGTTTCGAGGCGGCAGGGCCGTCGCTCAAGTGGGTGCATTCGAGCGG
Source organism: Thermomicrobiales bacterium (assembly GCA_038231255.1). Taxonomy (GTDB): domain Bacteria; phylum Chloroflexota; class Chloroflexia; order Thermomicrobiales; family JALYUS01; genus JALYUS01. Next base: position 82,021 of record JBBRLR010000006.1, read on the forward strand.
CGCGGGGATCGAGACGATGGCGGCGATCCGCGATCTCGTGGACAGCGATGTCACGGTGACGAACATGCGCGGCGGGCACGGCCGCTGCATCGCCGAGCACGCCTTCGCGATGCTGCTCAGCCTGACCCGCCAGCTCGTGCCGCTGATGGAGAATCAGCGACAGCATACATGGGACGCGAACCGCGGCACGATGCGCGAACTGACCGGCAACACGATGGTGGTACTCGGCATGGGGACGATCGGCAGCACGATCGCCCGGCGCGGCGCAGCCTTCGAGATGCGCGTGATCGGCGTGGACATGCAGCCCGTCGAGCCACCGCCCGGCGTCGAGGCCGTTTGGCCGCTCGAACGGCTCGATGAGGCGCTCGGCATCGCCGATGTCGTCGTCGTCGCCACGCCGCAGACCCACCTGACGCGCGGGCTGATGGACGCACGGCGCATCAACCTCATCAAGCAGGACGCCTTTTTGATCGTCATCTCGCGCGGCAAGATCATTGACGAAGCGGCGCTGATCGCCTCCCTCAAAGAGGGCCGACTCGCGGGTGCAGGCTTGGATGTCACCTACACCGAGCCGCTCCCGCCGGACGACCCGCTCTGGGACGCACCGAACCTGATTCTCACGCCCCACTGCTCCGCCGCCTCCAAGCAGACGCAGGAGCGCACTCTGACTATTGCGCGCGAAAACCTACGCCGTTTCGTCGCGAACGAACCGCTCAATAACGTCTGCGACAAACGCGCGGGGTTCTGATCGAAACAGTCGAAGCTGGGGAGAACCGCAGAGGCCGCAAAGAGGGAGGAAGTGCTTCTCTTCCCCTCTTGCGGCCTTTGTGCTCTTGGCGCCTTTGCGGGTCAGTTGCTTTCGTTGTTTATCCTGCGTCGTCTACTTCGATCTGCACCATGTCGCCTTCGACGCGGACGGGATATGTGGCGACGGGCATGACGGCCGGGAAGGTGCCGCGCCCGGTGCGGAGGTCAAAGATCGCGCCGTGGCGGGAGCACTCGATCGTGTGGCCCTCGATCACGCCGTCCGAGAGTTCGTTGCCGTCGTGCGTGCAGACATCTTCGATAGCGCGATACTCGCCCTCAACATTGGCGATCAGCACGTATGTCTCGCCTACCTCGACGACCTTCCGGCCCCCCTCAGGAATTTCCCCAACCTGCGCGACCGTGATGTAGTTCGCCATCGGATCCGTACCTTTCATGAAACATCGTTACCGACAAAGAAGGGCGCACGGTTGTGCGCCCCCACCTGATTCTCAGTCCTCAGTCCTCAGCCCTACCTAATACCCCGTACCCGCGAGTTTCTTGTCAATCGCATCGCGCAGACGGGCGGCGAGGGCGGGCATCTGAATCTCGTCCTCGACCTGGGCGAAGAAGCCTTCGGCGATCAGGCGTTCGGCATCCTTGCGGGGCAGGCCACGCGCCATCAGGTAAAAGACCTGATTTTCGTCCACCTGGCCGAGCGTCGCGCCGTGCGTGCAGCGCACATCGTTCGCCTCGATCTCCAATTTCGGGATCGAGTCGGCGCGGGCGCGGTCGGACAGGAGCAGGTTACCGTTGCGCTGGTAGGCATTCGACTTCTGCGCGTGCGGGCGGACGTGGATCAGGCCGCTGTAGACGGTGCGCGCCATGTCCCGCAGGCCAAACTTAAAGAGCAGGTCGGAGACGCTGTTGCCCTTGACATGGTCCTGCAATGTCTCGTACGAAAAGATCTGCTTCTTGTCCGCGAAGGTGAGATTGAGGATACGCGCGTACGTTCCCTCGCCCTGCAAAACCGTATCTATGTTGTACTTCGACAGTTGGCCGCCGAGACCGACATTGATCGTCCGCGCGGTGCTGTCACGATCCTGCACGAGCCGCTGGGTGTGAAAGGAGTAGGTCGTCCGATTCCAGCGCTGCAAGTTCGCGTATTCGAGATGCGCGCCGTCGCGCACGATCAACTCGACGACGGTGGCGGCGAAGCCCTGTGTGTCGCTCTGCGCGGACGCATACTCGTCCACGAGGTTCAGCGATGCCCCGGCATCCACGATCACCAGTGTGTGCGGGAACGCGCCGAGGTGGGGCGTCGTCGCCCAATAAACGGAATGGATCGGCAAGTCCACCGCCACGCCCTTCGGCACATAAACGAACGTGCCGCCGCTCCAGAACGCGCCGTGCAGAGCGGTAAATTTGCTTGTGTTCGCCGGGACCGCCTCGGTCATGAAGTGCGGACGGACAAGGTCTTCGTGCTCGCGCATCGCCGTGGCGAGGTCGGTGAGGATGACACCCTGCGACCGCAGCCGCTCCGCGACCTCGGAGTGGATCGTGGTCGCGTCGTGCTGGATGAAGAGGCCACCGCGCTCCTCGGCGTTTTCGAGCACATCGGCGATCTCCGCCGGGATGCCCTGCTCATCGAGCATCGGGCCATAGGGGAGCACGGAATCCATCTTTAGGCCTTTGAGATCGGTGCGCCGCCATTCCTCGTCGCGCAACGTTGGCATCGGAATGCTTTCGTACGCCTCCCAAGCTTCGAGTCGCTTGTGCAGTACCCACGCCGGTTCCTGCCGCGCCGCCGACAGCGCCTCAACCGCCTCGCGGCTGAAACCTTGTGTCGTTTCATTCATCACCGTTGCCAACTGCTAATCCTCCTCAAATGTCGTATGCCGTATATGAAGCGTTTAGGGTCGCGTGGGAATCTCGAAGAGTTTTCCGACGCGGACGCTAAATCCCGGCAGCACATTACTGCCGTCCAGTTCATCTTCAGAATCAAGTTCGCGCGATCTTTCGTCCGCCGTATGAACGGTCACGGTCTGTGTCTTCGGCCAGAGCACCCAGACTAGCCGCGTGCCCATCTCCAAGTACTCGTGCACTTTGTCATGCACATCGTCAGCCATATCATTGGGGGAGACGACTTCAACCGCTAAATCCGGCGCTCCTTCCCAAAATCCTTTGGGTAAGTCTCCATACGGGACATGTTCATAGACGACAAAGGAGACATCCGGGATCCGCACAATATCGGGGCGCCGATGGAGAATGTAGCCGAGGCCATCCGGGAATGTCATCCCGAGATTGCCGTTCTCGGCGTACGCGAAAATCAAGCGATAGACGAGCGCCGCGATAATACGATGCAAGACACCAGCACCAGGCATCTCCACCAACTCTCCGTCTACCAACTCAAATCGCTTGCCGGGGACTTCGGGCATCTGCCAGAGCTGCTCCGCCGTCACCGCTTGCTTGGTAATCATCGCGCCATTCCGTTCACGCACGCGGGCGACCACAAAGGATCGCCCGCGTCCCTGTTTCCGCAGGGTGAAATTAGCCGACCGAGCCTTCCAGTTGCAACTGGATCAGGCGGTTGAGTTCGAGCGCGTACTCCATCGGCAATTCCTTGACAATCGGCTCGATGAAGCCGTTGACGATCATCGCGATCGCCTCGTCCTCGGAGATGCCGCGGCTCTTCAGGTAGAAAATCTGCTCGTCGCCGACCTTGGAGACGGTCGCCTCGTGGCCGATGTTCACCTTCTCTTCCTCGATCTCGATGTAGGGGTAGGTGTCCGTCCGGCTTTCCTCGTCCATCAGCAAGGCGTCGCAGCGGACATTGCTCTTCGCATTCTCCGCGCCGGGATAGACCTTCAGGAGGCCGCGATACGAAGCCCGCCCGCCATCCTTGGAGATGGACTTCGAGAGGATGGTGCTGGAGGTGTTCGGCGCGACATGGACGACCTTGCCGCCCGCGTCCTGATGCTGCCCCTTGCCGGCGAAGGCGACGGACAGGATGTCCCCGTGCGCGCCCGGCTCCATCAGGTAGATGGCGGGGTACTTCATCGTCAGCTTCGAGCCGAGGTTGCCGTCCACC